>JAIRMH010000081.1 GCA_031258835.1 Tannerella sp. | reverse complement strand
CTTATCGCTAAAAGTAGTGTCGTTGATGAAAAAAGCGTGTATAAAACCACGGTAACCGCCAACGGACTTGTTCGCGATTTCTATGAGCAGGTAAAAATAGCCGCAAAAACTTTTACCGTGTGCCGAACTTTCATCACCGGCATATCGCCCGTGATGCTCGACGACCTGACCAGCGGATATAATATCGCTACGAATTTTACGCTTAAACGGAAATACAACGAAATGCTGGGTTTTACGCGGTCGGAGGTGGAATGGCTAATGAATGAAACAGGCGTCGATCCGGCTCTTATCAATATTGATATGGAAATGTATTACAACGGTTATATGTTTAATCCCGACTGTGAAAACCGCGTGTACAATCCGACAATGGTACTGTATATTCTTGAGCAAATATTAGAAGACAGTAAAATAACCGAAGTCATCGACGAAAATATAAAAACGGATTACAGTCGTTTGAAAAATCTTGTTCGGGACGAAAGCAACAGGAAAACGCTCGTTGAAATAATAGACGAGGGCGGCATTGCTGTTTCCAAAATCATGGAACGGTTCTCCGTTGAGGAAATGGATTATCACCAGCATTTCGTTTCGCTGCTGTTTTATTTGGGATTGCTTACCGTCAAAGAGCGAGACCCAATGGGGGAAATATCTTTGTGCATTCCAAACTATTCGATTAAAACACTCTATTGGGGATACCTTGCAGAATTAATGAAAGAGACTTCCCCGGATATGAATATCGAAATTCAGACATTGAAAAACGCTATAACCGCAATGGCTATGAACGGCGATTTAAACCGCTTTATCGCTTACATCTCGGAAAACGCTTTCAGCAGACTCTCCGACTACGACCTCCAACGTTTCGACGAAAAGTATATCAAAATACTTTTGCTTGCATACCTGTTTATGGTCAAAACATACATAGCAATGAGCGAATACGAAACCGTCCCGGGACGTGCGGATATTTTCCTGCAACGTAACCCGATATATCCGTATGCGCGTTACGAATGGATTCTCGAACTGAAATACTGCAAAGTCTCGGAAACCGAAGCCGAAATCGACGCCAAACGCAGGGAAGCGCTCGTACAAATCGACAAATACATCAACGCTTACCGAACGAAAGACCGTCCCGACCTCAAAGCCGCCGTAATTATTTTTACAGGTAAAGACAAATTCGAGATAACAGATGTTTTATAATAAAAAAGAAAAACAGAAACATAAAATTCTGCGGAATTTTGGTTCTCCGAGTCTCCAAAACTAAAAATTCTGCGGAATTTCGGCTCTCAGAGTCTCTATCACTAAAAATTCTGCGGAATTTCGGCTCTCAGAGTCTCCATCACTAAAAATTCTGCAGAATTTCGGCTCTCAAAGTCTCCATCACTAAAAATTCTGCGGAATTTCGGCTCTCAAAGTCTCCATCACTAAAAATTCTGCAGAATCTCGACTCTTAAAATCTTCGGGATACAAAAATCTGTCGGACGTCAAAAATATATAATCAAAAAGCATCCGGCGCTTTGTTATCAGTGAAATAATTTTTCAGGTAAAGATTAAAAAAATCATAACTTTGTATTCGTTAAACATCAAAAAAAATAATTCATCATGAACGAAAATAATAATGTAAAAAGACAGCCTTACTGTAACTCCAAATTCGAGAATATTATTCTCAAAAACCTGAAAGCCGCCGTAATCATCTTTACCGGTAATGACAAATTCGAGACGATCGAAGTTTTGTAATAATAAATATTAAACAGACATTATAAATATCTATACATACAAATGAAAAAGATTACATTTTTACTTATAGTAACAATCAGTCTTCCGTTCCTGTCATGCAACAAAGCCGTTCGTAACGGAAACGGCATGGACGTTCCGACAGTCGATTACAAACATTTAGTCGACAATTTTAAATCGCCGGACACTCAATACGGCGTAGACTGCTGGTGGTGGTGGCTTAACGGCAATGTAACAAAGAAAGCGATTACAAAAGACCTTGAAGCCATGAAATCCCGGAATTTTTACGGTGCAATGATTTTCGACGCCGGAGGACACAACCTGAACGGGAATAACGACATACCGTCCGGACCGCTCTTCGGTTCGGACGAATGGCTCGACCTGTTTGTCTTCGCCCTGGACGAAGCGAAAAGACTGGATCTGAAAATGGGTTTTAATATCCAAAGCGGCTGGAATCTGGGCGGACCCCGCGTCACGCCGCAGTATGCAGCCAAACAGCTGACTTTCGCGGAAACAAAAATCACCGGCAACGGCGGCGTCGTACATGTACCATTAAAAACTCCGCATACGAACAAAAGTTTTTACAAAGATGTCGCCGTCCTTGCGCTCCCGCTGAAAAAAGAAAACATCACAAACGAGCGTATCACCTTTCCAGACCTTAAATTCGGATATCACGAACTTGGAGGCTCGGCTACCGACTGCCGTTTCCTGCTCGACAACGCTCGACCGGACAGTAAAACGGTTAGACAGACAACTTATACTGTAAAAAAAGAAGACGTTCGGGATATAACCCGACTGATGAACGGCGACGACACACTCGTCTGGAATGCGCCGCAAGGCGAATGGAGTATCCTGCGAATCGGCTACACATGTACAAATGCGGAAGTAGGGACATCGAGCAACCGGTGGCAGGGAAACGTGATCGACTACATGAGCCGGGAGGCTTTCGATTTTTACTGGAACGACGTCGTTGAACCGATACTGAAGGCAGCGGGCGACCACGTCGGCACAACCCTCAAATATATGGAAACCGACAGCTGGGAATGCGGGGGAATGAACTGGACAGACAATTTTCGGAAAGAATTTAAGTCATACCGCAACTATGACCCGTTGATTTATCTGGCAGCAACCGCCGGATATGTCATCGAAGACGTGTTTACGACGAACGCCTTCCTCGCCGACCTCCGCAAGACGATGGCAGATTTGGTAGCCGGTAATCATTACGCCCGTTTCGCGGAACTCGCCCGCAAACATAACATGGGAATACAGCCCGAATCGGCAGGACCGCACGCAGGACCTTTCGACGGAATAAAGAATTACGGCTTCAGCGATATTGTCATGAGCGAATTTTGGTCTCCTTCGCCGCACCGTCCCCGTCCGGAAAACCGCTTCTTCCTGAAACAGGCTTCTTCGGCGGCGCACATCTACGGCAAACAGATTGTCGGCGCCGAATCGTTCACAACAATCGGACTGCACTGGAACGACGAATTATGGCGCGACCAGAAATCGGCGTTCGACCACGAAATCTGTGCCGGACTGAACCGTCTGTATTTTCACACATTCACCTGCTCTCCTCCCGAAACGGGTTTGCCGGGACAGGAATACTTCGCCGGAACGCACATCAATCCGCAAATCACGTGGTGGAACGAATCAGCGCCCTTCATCGACTATCTGAACCGTACGCAGACAATCGTCCAAAACGGACGCTTCATTGCCGACGTACTCTACTATTACGGCGACCACGTGCCGAACGTTTTTCCTTACAAACATTCCGACCCTGCGGGCGTTATGCCGGGATTCGATTATGACGTTACAAACGAGGAGATCCTGCTGCAATTGAATGTAAAGGACGAAAAATTAGTCGTACCGGGAGGCGTCGAATACCGCGTTCTGGCGCTTCCCGACCACAAAGTATTATCGCTTGACGCCCTGAAAAAGGTCGACGAACTGCTGCAGAAAGGCGCTTCCGTCATCGGATACAGACCGGAACGCTACATAAGTCTGACCGGAGGCGACAAAGCGCAGCAACAGTTCCGGATACTTGCGGATAAAATATGGGGAAAAGAAGTGTCCGAAAAAGGAACGAAGAAATACGGTAAAGGCATTGTCGCCTGGGGAGTTTCGGCACGTGAATTTCTGACGAACGCAGGCATTAAACCCGATTTTTCAATTATAAACAACGAAAGTAAAACCGACTTCGACTATATCCATTACACAGTCGGAGGAAAAGACGTCTACTTCGTCAGCAACCAGACCGAAGAACAGCAAAAGATAACCTGTTCTTTCCGCGTCTCCGGATTCAGACCCGAACTGTGGGATGCGCTGACGGGCGATATCCGGAAGGCAAAAGCCTTTACGCAAAAGGACGGAATTACCGCCATACCCCTGACGCTCGAACCTTACGGCTCGGTATTCGTCGTATTGAACGAACCCGTCGCTTCGACCGTACAGGGAACGGACGAAAGCAACTATCCCGATTATCGTCCGGTAAAAGAAATCACCGGCTCGTGGACGGTAAACTTCGACCCACAATGGGGCTGCCCCGAACCGGTAGAGTTCCCCGAACTCGCCGACTGGACGGAACATGCCGACGAACGTATCAAATACTATTCCGGCGCAGCAGTCTATAACAAGACATTCTCCATTGATTTCACTCCCGAAAAGGACAAATCATACTGTCTGCAACTGGAAGACGTCAAAGATGTAGGTATCGCAGTCGTGACCGTCAACGGAACAGAAAAGAAACCCGTCTGGACAAAACCTTTCCGCGTCGACATAAGCAATGACCTGAAAACAGGAGACAATACGCTGCACGTAAAAGTTGTCAACTCATGGTACAACCGGGTTGCCGGCGACGAACTCTCTCCCGACAAACCCCGTTTTACATCCACAAACATTGATCTGGACAATGAAATAAGAAAAATCCGGCTCGAACCGTCCGGACTGCTCGGACCCGTCAGAATAATGGAGGAATCATACAAATGAAAAAAAATATTATTAAGCATTACTACTTTATAACGCTAGACGGATTACGCATCGTGATTAAAAAAGATGTAACTTTGCGCGCATTAAACATTAAAAAATATGATTATGAACGAAGATAAGAATGTGAAAAGATTGCCCTACTGCAATTCTAATTTCAAAAACATTATACTTAAAAACTACGCTTATGTAGACAAGACGCGGTATATCGAGATGCTCGAAAATGAATCGAATCGCAATCAGTTGTTCATCCGTCCGCGCAAGTTCGGAAAAAGCCTTTTTCTTACTACGTTAATGAGCTATTACGACATCAACGAAGCGGAGAACTTCGATAAACTGTTCGGCAACCTGTA
>JAIRMH010000296.1 GCA_031258835.1 Tannerella sp. | reverse complement strand
CAATGGCTTCGGGCGTATATTGCGAATGGAACGACAAGGCTTTCGTGGGGTCGGGCGCATTCAGGTCTTTCCATCGGATATCCTGAACGAAATATTCGCCGTTGTACAGCTTGTTTTCCATATATTCCTTGCTTTTTGCCAACAGGGTTTCGTAATGACTTACATCTTCGCCCAAGGCTTTACCCATCAAGGTAACCGCCTGTAAAGCGCCGGTATAGAAACTTGTACACATACCGTCGGGTCCCCAAAATTCGATATCGTACGTATTGTGATGCGGTTCTTCCAAAGCGCCGGTTTCGCGCGGATCCCATACGCCGATGCAATAATCCATGCTTTGCTTGACGGCTGGATACATTTTTTTGAGCCAGTCGTTGTTACCGTAAATCCGCCAATCGCGATACACTTTCATTACGCCGCCCAATTGCCCATCCGCCGCCGCATGGAAATCATGATGAACGGGGCGTATCGGCAAATTCGATCGGAAAGCCTGATGTCCGCGGCTGTCCTGACTGATTAAAAATTCGGTTTCCCTGAGCGATCGTTCCATGTTCGGGAAAAGATGGGGAAGAGCTTGCGCGTAATTCCACACATGCGTGCATGAACCATGACAACTTCCCCAAGTATCACCGCTACCTTCCCAGTTCCACGCGCGTCCGTCGTATTGGCGGAAGGTGGTGGTTGATTTCAGAATGGTTAAGTTGGCGGCAACCGCTTCCACTACTTCGGGCGGAAGCGTGCTGTTGTAGAAAGCATCCGCAAATAATCGGGATTTTTGCTTGAGGGCGTCATAATTCGTTTTCCAATAATCGCTTACTTCCTGTATGGATTTAAACTGATTGCTATACCAGGGACGATAGAACGAAGAATGGGCTTCGTTCCGATAGGCTTCGTCCGCTCTTCCGGCTTCCGGATTGTAGCTCGGCAAGTCTGCTTCGGACTGGGGATCCGGCCCGATTCTCAGATTGGAATACGGAACATACCAGGCCATGTGCAAAGTGATTGTCCGCTCTTCTTCCGGCCCTAATTTGAAAGGCACAAACAGCGATCCGCCGGGCGCTCCGGGTTCGAAAGCGTTTTCAGGGATTGTGCCGGCAACGATTTCATTCCATCGAATAGTCAGCGGATCAAACCAGCCGCCCCGAAACCAGAGTCGATCGACTTTGGTATGCGGATCGTCGGTGAAGATTGCGAAATCGCCCTGATGAAACGGTTCGTTTTCCGTTCCTGTTTGCGACAGGATAAAGCCATTGGCAATGGGTTCGACCGAAGACGAACCTTTTCCGTGGATATACATGAAGTTGCGGGAATTGTACGAAAAAACCGCTTCTATTTCTCCGGCGCTCGTGTTTTTGAATGTGTATTCAATCGCTCCGACCGGCAATCCGGAATTGTCTTCGTCGGTCGGGATAAAAGGATTCCATGCTTTCAACGTAACGTTCAAAGGTAAATCCTTGTCTTTCAGTTTGATTTCAGCAAAAGGGAAACGAACGGAAAACGTTCCTTCTTCAAAGCGGGGCAATCCCCAGGTGGTTCCGCCATTGCCCAATGAAGATTCCCGTCCGCCGAATTTTTTCCAGTCGGGAACGGTTTTTTCCAGCACTTTTGTTCCGTTTTCCCACCCTTTTACGTGAATGGCCGCAAACATGCAGGGTTCGTGAAACAGTTCCGGATGATGCCGTAGCGACATGTGTGAAATGGCGCCCGTACCTTCGATACAAAACATGCCTGTACCTATACCGCCAATCGGGAAAGCAATGCGGTTCAGGTATTCATGTTCATAAATGCCGTTAAATTCCCGTCTTTTGTCGCTTTCGTCTGTGGAACAGGCGCTGTATAGTAAACCAGCCAGCAGTAAAATGAAATAAATTTGTTTCATACTTTATTTTCTTTTTAATGTTAATGATGTTAATTCCAAATTGTAATACTTATACTCCGGCGGATGATATCCGGCGTCTCTATCAAAAACTTTTCCACTGATAACGAGGAATATTCCATCTGCCGGAATTATCCAATTTTTCACAGATTGCGGGAAATTACAAATTCCATAAGAATCCATAAATGAACCATTAATAACATATAAGAAAGTACTTCCGTCTCTTTCACAAATAAAGGACGATTGGTTATACTGTTCAATATTTTCAGGATATTCTTTAAAGAATTTTACATCCATATTTTCAATATTTCCTTCATGTTTTGTTTGTAGATTGCAAGGCGTTAGTAGTTCTGTTTCTCCGTTTTCTTTTTCTTCTCCGCAGGAAACCAATCCTCCTGCCCAAAGCAACAAAACAACTGCGCATTTTAAAATTTGTGTTTTCATGTGTTTTTATTTTTTATTTGCCGCGAATACACTCCTTCTATTTGTGTTTACTCGTCCATTCGCGACTTAAACAGATGTGATCGTCAATTTACTTCCAATGCTTCCCATGCCGGAAGTTTCGGAAATTTATTATGCGGCTCCGTCTGGTACCAGAACACGACCGATGCAATATCCGACTGCTGCGGAAGGTAGCGTCCGCCGTGCCGCCAGCCCAAATCCTGAATGGTAATCCGCAAATCCTTTTCAAAGCGTACCGGATCGCTGATATGCCAGCGATACAGTCCGAAACGTTGCTGGGAGCGATAAGTCCCGTCGGGGCGGATTACCTGATGCAATCCGGCGTAAGGCGTACAAAATTCCCTGTACTGTCCATCGCGGTCAAAATTGTAAGAGCCGCAAAAATAATCCTCGGTTCCCGTTCCGCAAATCGTCGGGAATTTGGCGTCGCCGTCCATGAAGAACTTGATTTCACCTTCGCCCCACCAACCGTTGTTGTTCACTCCCCAGGCCATATAAACGCCTACAAAATGGCCCTTTCCCTTGATATTATCTACAATTGTGTAGTCGGAAGTTTTGTTCGGATTCGTCCGCCGCCATTGGGCATGGAAATAAGCGGCGTCGTCCGGCACTTCCGTCAGGGTATAATCTATCTGGTAATACAAAGTCATGAGATCCTGGTCGTTGATGTTCTCCATGGTGATTTTGCATTTCTTGCGGAAAGGCATTGTCCAGTAGCAGTTAAACGCGCTGCCCGGATTGACGCATACCGCCAGCGAATTTAACGGCGCATATACGCCCCATCCCATTCCGAAAAAATCGCCAACGGGACATTCGACGGAAGGCTCTTTTTCGTCGTCCCAATAGATGCGGATAATGGTAAAACGCCAGTTTCCTGTGGGCGTCATCCAGATGTGCTGAATCGCACCGGGGCCTTCCATTTCGGCAATCGTAACCGTTTCCTTCGGATTAATCTTGATATACGGGTTCACTTTCCAACCCTGTCCCAAATCGCGGGCGGCATGAGATGCGTTGGCGACATTGCGCCGGTCTTTGTCTTTCAAATCGGCCATTCCGCCTTTTCCTTTTTCTCCTGTGAAATTTTCAGGACTGATCGAACGTGTTTTCGCGTTGGATAAACGATAAAGGTTTCCCATGTTGTTGTCCAATCCGTTGTA
>JAIRMH010000227.1 GCA_031258835.1 Tannerella sp. | reverse complement strand
TCAACGAAAGAAATTATTTTTATCGGTTTTACGGTGCAAGACATTCATGATGGTCGTATTGGAATTTGGTTTGGTGTCACAGATGGTTTTCACATGCCGTTTTATCTTGAAGAAAAACTGTTATTTGAAGCTAATTGCATAAGTCCGTTGAGTAGCATTTCATACCACGATTTGACATTAACCTGGTATGACGACAAATTCTATTTGTCGGATGGATACCCCGCGCTGACTAATGGTGAAGAATGGAAGCAGATACGCGAAGAAAACGCACAAAAACGGAAAGCGGAATGGGATATATTTATCCAATATCTACGTGACGCCGGAAAAATTGTAAGATGATATTTATCAAAGCAATTGATAATACTATTTTTGTCGCCTCGACGGACAGCCTGATCTCCTGCCGTATTGAAGGGCATTTTTGCCAAGTTTGGTTAAGATCCGGAGAGCGCAATTTGCCCACGCCACACTTAAAAATTTTCTCCTTTTTTCTTGCGTATTAATTTTCTTTTCCATAATTTTGACCCCAATCGTTGTTTTTTACTGTTTTCGACAAATTTTTCGTTCCCAATTTAAAACTACGGAGGTGAAAATATGATGCACGAATGGTTAAACATTAATGAACATGTCCCTGTTATTGCGCGATTCTACGATTATGAACGGTTCACGTATCCGTGGCATTTCCACCGTGAATATGAGATTATCTACTTTGCGGAAGGCGACGGGTACCGTTTTGTGGCGGACAACATGGAAGCAATCCGGAACGGAGACATTATCCTGATGGGCAGCAGTGTACCTCATTACATGCGAAGCGCTGAAAAATACTACGCCAACGACGCTTCGCTACGTATCCATGGAGCGATTGTCCAGTTTGCCCATAATTTCATGTCGTTTGCTATCAACAATTACACTGACATGATACCCATCCGTGAACTGTTGAAAATGGCTGACAGGGGTGTATACTTTCCTGCTCCGGAGAATGCCGAACTTATCGAACGAATCGTGGAACTCCCCACGCTTAAGGGCGTTAAACGCATGACGCAACTGTTGCTTTTATTAGACAGAATGGCACATTTTCAACAGAAGCATATTCTCGGCACACCGTACTTCAACCTGCAAACACTCCCGTATATAGATAGCAGGATGGAAAAAGTCCTTGCATACATTAACAGGAAGTATGCCGAAAACATCAACCTGAGCGACATTGCATCCATCGCCTCGATGAACACATCGGCTTTTTGCCGCTATTTCAAGGAGAAATTGGGCAAATCACCGGTGAGATATATTCAGGAACTGCGCGTAGGGTATGCTTGCAAGTTGTTAATAAGCAACCGCCTCGATATTATACAGATCTGTATTGAGTGTGGATTTAACACGCCAAGCCATTTCAATAAAGTCTTCAAACGCGACACCGGTCTGACGCCTGCTGAATATCGAAAACAGTTCCTGAAATAACACAAATTGATTCACTCCATATACGGATTGTTTTCCAAAAATCGGCGCTCCTGTCGGTCAAATCTGCAACATAGTTAATATGCAGTTTTGTTTGATACAAATCTGTTCTGTCAATATTTTCAATCACAATATCATCCAAATTTTCCAATTTAAGATATACGTTATCTCTGTCTTCACTTTTCAATAGCAAATAAAGGTATCTATGATGTTGTAAAAATAAATTTCAAATCCCTGTATCTAAGCAACGCTTCAATATAATAATAATCTGCATATGTAAGCGGCACGTCCACCTCCGATTTGCCCATTAGATGACCGACGGAATGTTTCAGGATGAAATGACCGTTCGTACCCTTTTCGGCAAAATATTCGGGTGACGACAAGGTGCGGATTTGACGTTCAGCCGTTTTTATATATTTGTCAGCCAATTCTTTTTCGACATACGTGCTCAATTCGATAAGCGCCGAAGCGATGATGGCGCCTGCCGATGCGTCACGCTTAGCGTCAGGGATATCCGGCGCATTGAAATCCCAATAGGGGATCTTATCGGCCGGCAAGTTGGGGTGATTAATGATAAAACCGGCTATTCCTTTCGCCTGTTCCAGATATTCCGGTATTTTTGTCGCGCGATACATCAACGTATAACCGTACAAGCCCCATGCCTGACCGCGCGACCATGCCGATTCGTCACTGAAACCCTGATGGGTATTTTTCTTCTCCGGCAGACCGGAAATGGTATCGTAGGAAACGACATGATAGGAACTATAATCCTGCCGGAAATGATTTCTGAGGGTTTTGTCACTATGCGAAAGGCAGATATCCTTGAATTTCGGATCGCCCGACTCTTTCGATGCCCAGAGTAGAAATTCGAGATTCATCATATTATCAATGATGACGGGGAATTGCCATTTAGCGTTTGAATTCCATGACTTTATACATCCTATTGTAGGATTGTAGCGGGTGATAAGCGATTCTGCCCCTCTTAGTAATATTGAACGATAAGCCATATCGCCCGTTAGCCTGTATCCGTTTCCATAACTGCAATAGAGCATAAAACCAAGATCATGAGTTCCCGTGTTATACTGTTCTTTCTCAATACGATGCGTATAAATCTTCGCATTTTCGAGAAATTCCGTATCATTAGTATATTGATACAGATACCATAACGTACCCGGCATAAAACCGCTGCACCACCAGGATGAATTACTGGTGACAAGTTTATCCTGCTCAAAACTTCGGGGAAGTTTGTCGGGTTGCGACAGGAGAGATTCGGCCATCAGGCGATACTGCTCAACCGAACGATCAAGCCTGTCGGCAATTAAAGACTGCATCGACTCTTCCGTTGTACACGAAGACACGGTCAATGTAATAACGCTTGCGATAAAGATTTTTTTTAATTTCATACGTAATAAAATTTTTATTTTGTTTTCGTAAAAGTAAAAGAATAATTGCCGGCCAATTTCGGTTGCGACAGGATCATCCGTATACGTGTCAAGCCATTGGGCCAGTAACGTTTCAACTGTCTGTCCGTTATATCTATAAATTCTATTTCGGGTTTAAAGATTTTCGCATCGTAACTCATGTTCAGGTTGAATCCGTCGCCTTCAAATTTGAGTATGCCGGGTTTTACTATACTTACATTACAGTATGTCAAAAGATTTGAGCTCGTCGCCTTGTCGCATACCTCTTTCAGTTGATATTTGTCGCTTATTGTGAAACTTTTACCGCGTTTCAGCGTATAACTGCGCACCCAACTTTCTACTTTGGCCTCGTCGGGATAAGCGCCGGCAATATCGGTAGAGAAAACGACCGTTCCGGCAGTCGCTTTAAACGATGTATTTTTCGCTTTAAATACTGCGCCGTCCTTCTGTTCGACGCCGTTTATTACCGGCAAATTATGATATCCCGACTGCATCGTCCATATCTCGTAACGGCGCGAACTGAATGTTTTAGCGACATACGTCTCGCGTCCGGCATCGACCAGACAGGGTTTGCCGTCAAAATACAACAGGCAGGAGCCTATATCGTTATGGTTATGGCTTTCGGCGTTAAATCCGCCTTTTGCGCCAAAAAAGAATCCACTGACGCTTCCTTTGCGATCGCGTCCGCCGGCTATCTCCGTATCGGGAAACCGGAAATCAGCGACAAGCGCTTCTTCTTTTTCGGCATTACGAATTTCGTCAATCAATTTCAAGTTACGCAGTTGTGTGCCTATTTTCCCTCCCATTGATTTTACGCCCCATTGATTCAAATCCGCAAGATATGCTCCGAACTTTTGCATTACCGTGTCATTTATCGCTTTGCCGTAGCGGTATACGACAGACGGTTCGCCGCCGGTTTGGGGATCGGCGTCTGCAAAATTTATAAAATATGGAGCATGAATATTTACCTGATAAAAATATTGACCTATATTTTTAATCAACGGATGATCGTAAACGTCAAACGCTCCGTTGGTAGCATTTCCCATGATCTCAAGACATTCATAAAGATAAGCGCCGGCGGCGCCCCAGTAGGAAGGCCCTTCGTCGCAGCCTCCATCGTCGGGATAACCGTTCAGGAACTTGTCCAGCGAGCGTAAAATCTTCCGTACGGCGGCGGTTTTACGTTGAGGATCGTCTTCAAGCAACAGGTAGCTTGTCAACATATTGTAATTAACCCATGGATTCCAATTATTAGGACGTCCGCCTGTTAGTCCCATATACCAGAAATCGTCGCGGATAAAATACGGATGAAGGACTTTTTCCGTTATTTCCTGTTTCAATCTTTTGGCTATCAAAGGGTGCACTTTATCAAATTCGTCTTTGAAAAGGTACAGCGTCCAGGAAAGATTACTTGCCACTTCTCCTACGCCAAGGTCGACAATCGGATCATTGACATCCGGCAATCCCGAACCTGCCTTTTGCGGACTGAGGTGCGCCGACCAGCCCCACCACGTCTGTTCGCTGTAATACCATACGGCATTAATGATCTGATCGATAAAACGCCCCTTCCCTTCGGCCAACTCTCCCATTACTAATGAGATAAGCGCATTGTTGCAAGCGGCGTAAACTTGTTGCCTGCGGTCGCCGGAACGAACAAATTCAAGATAGTCCGTAGCTTTTACGACCGGCCAGTTATAGTCTAAATATTTTTCAGCCTGTTCGATGTACGACCGGCCTATGTCGGCAGGAATAGAAGCCCAAAACGTTCTGTCATTATATCCGGAAATTCCGCTCCAGGCATTCCCCCTGGCAAGCGCATCGGCAAGATGCAGGGTCTCAGCTTCGTTCATCAATATATTGCGTTCTTTTATTTCCGGTTGCGCCATTATGATATGCGTTGAAAACATAAAGGCGAGAAACATTGAAAAGAATATCGAGTTTTTCATAAATATAAACATTGAATAGAATTTTTAAATTTTAGACAACCTGTTTGTTCAAGGGTATGATAGCCCTGGTTCCCGGGGTCGATCACCCATCGAACGCCGTCCAGTTCAAATATGAACGATCCGGCATCCATATTACCGTGACTTGTTGTTGCGCGTCCTCCTTTACCTCCGAAATAATATCCGTTTTCACCGGTAAAAACAGCGATTGGATTCTGTCCGCGTCCATACCATACCGAAGGCGCATCAACATTCGCTTTTTCCCTGTATTGGGATATCCACACTAAGGCAGCCCCTCCCAATCTTGACAGCTTACCCAATTCTTCCGGAGACTGTAACATACGTTCTTTCTCAAAGAAGGCTTTATTTCCCGTTTTTGAAGCAAACCATGCAAGGACGTCGTCGAAACGTCTTTCGCGGCGGTCGCCGCAATCGGCAAAATTATAATACAATCCTGACGGAGCATTACATATCACTCTGAACATGGCGCTTGCCATATAAGCTTCGTGCCGGGTATGTCCGAAATCCGTACCAAAAGCGCTTTCAAGTATTGCCGCGGTTATAACGGAAAATCCCGTACCATAATCCCAATAGGTAGAACCTTCGGGATAAACGCCGTCGGGCAAGTATGACGATAAGGCGTGCGGTATTCCGTCGAGCGCACGTTTGATGGTTTTGGCGGCAAGGTCAGGGTCTTTTTCAGCTATTGCAATCGAAGCCGCAATCATCCCACCGTTACATACCTGATTCCAATTGTTTGTTCCGGATACCCAGCCCGGATCTTTTTCTATTCTGTAAACCATACCGAGCATATTGACCCGGTAAAGCATTTCGCGAGAAACGGCAAGAAGCCGGCGACCTTCCTTGATACGTTCCAAAAAAGGCTTATCCATTATTTCGCGGGCATTAAGCCGGATTGCTTCGTAAACATTTTTGACAACAGGATCCGTTTTGAGCTTTTTTTTCAGGTTATTCTCAATAGACGGGTTAAGGACTAACCTTGGATGCGATTTCCGCAGGTTTTTCCGGAGATACCGTACCGACATCGGATTATCGAGCGCCGGTATATTTCTCTTTTCTTGGGCAGGCATATTGCCGGTCATAAAAATGCCAAGAAAGAATAAAATTATAACTATATGTCTCATGTATATTATAATTATATTATATTTATCACCGTATTGACGGCCAAATGTAATTGAAAAATTTATATTTTCCAAATAATGGGCGGTATTTCATTCCTAAACAATACGTATGGAATAAAAATACCGCCCGGATAAGACAAAAATCAATCATTAGCGACCGGGGTAAATACCTCCATCACGACGCCTCTGTCACGTGCAACAAGAACGTCGTTTGCGGCGTATGAACCTTTGTCGTTCGTTACCGTATAATCGAGTGCTATCCCGTCGCGCTCCTTATTTCCCCATTCGTAAGATTTGGATTTGAACTCCCCGCTACCTGCAACTGTATAAGATGCTCCTTCCGGGGCGGATACGATACAATTGTCACCGTTAAAAGTTAATATCAGGTCAAATGCTCCCTTAATAATTTCGGATTCAAAATTCAAACTCACCTTCACCTGATACCGCGCTGTTGTAACTAATTTTACCACAGGATTACTTTCTACATATTTTTCCGTATTGTAAGCAGTGTTTTCGACTGTTGCACCTGTTGCATTCTTAACGCTGCTTGTTCCATAATGAAAATAGGAACCGTGATATTCATTGATATATTTAACAGCAAACAGCGTGAAATTTTTAGATAACAAGACGGTGTCGACGTCTGACGAACCAACAATCCTGACCGGAACTACATAACTCTGCCTGATCGTCAGCGGGTCATTGAAGAACGCATCGTTAAGTTGCACTTCTATCCCACCGTTCATTTTCCCAGCCGGAATGACAATTTTATCCTGCGAACTAAGCGTGTAATAATTTGACGGCAGAGGCCTCACCGGATCTCCGCCTGAGGTAAACAACAGATTATTACAGAGGCTTTCATCCACAACAATTTTAAATTCCCTGTTTTTCTCATTTTTATAAACGCCGCCCATAGCGACCGAAATAAGAAACTTATGAGCATTGTCATTTGAATTATCATAAATATAATCCCCCAACACAAGTGTTCTGACCGGATATTGATATGGTAAATAACCCGATGTATACAAGTAATCATCGTGATCAATCTCAAAATTCCCGCATGCCGTAAGAATGGCAGGAACAAATAATGTCAATATTATTCTGTATGTATGCTTCATTGTCTATACGAATTTTAAATTAATAATTAATTACCCCATCCTGCATTTTGCTCCAGACCATATTTAAGCGCCTCGTTATAAGGTACAGGCCCGTAGTGCATGTAGCTGTTATCATACGTCCGTTCTTCGACCGTAAAATAATTGTATGCGCCGTTTTCGATACGTACTCCGCGCGCCGGTTCGTTCAGATCGGCTTTCCAGCGGCGCAGATCCCAGAATCGGAAACTCTCGAAACAAAGTTCCAGTCTACGTTCATTCCGGATGAGTTCTCTCATCTCCTCTTTCGTCGTTATAGCGGCTATATATTCATCCGGCTGATCGATACCTGCCCGCTTTCGAATAGCGGCAATCACATCTTTCGACGAATAGGCGTGCGTCGACGACGAGACAGGCCCCCATGCTTCATTAGCCGCTTCCGCATAGTTCAGGAACAATTCCGTATAGCGAATATGCGTCACAATATGCTGCTGATCCTGCACCGAAGCAGGATTCACATTTACGTCTTCCCGCAAAAGTTTTTTCAGATAGTAACCAGTCCTGGTAGAGTTAACCTTTGCATTCAAACCATTATCACCTGCACCTACGCCCGTATTGATTTTTGCACTTTTAAAAGTGCTTCCATCATGGATAATGTACAATGCCAGGCGAGGATCTCTGTTTTCGTAAGGCTTATCAGGATTATATCCGGATTGAGGATTATGAATGGGATATCCGTTTTTCATAGGAAAAGCGTCTACTAAATTCTGGGTCGGATTGATACGTCCGTTACCATAAAGCGTAGGAGGAAAATTGTTTGTTTCCCATGTTCTTCCCGATGTAACCGGTCTTCTCCATAACATTTCGGGTTGGTCTTTCTTGTCGTTAGCCGTCAGGTTGCCATTATCAATCTGCGTTTTCAGATAAAACTGATGCCCCATAGGGTCGTTTCCGTTTACTCCGTCGATATCATTCAGCAATTCGGCTGTCATATTCGCCGCTTTTTCCCAAAGTGATACATCATTATTAAGATTGAAGGCAGGACTTGCCTCAAGCAATGCAAGTCTGGCTCTGAACGCTTTCACGTGGCGTCCGCTTATACGCTGTTGCGTAGCGTCGCCCATTACGTAATTATAGGAATACGCATCCTTAACTTCACCGAACCTGTCGGGAACAACGCTTACATTCCCATAGTCGGCAGGCAGACAGGCGAGCGCCTTGTCGAAATCATTATATGCGCTTTGAACCGATTCGGCGAAACCGTCGCGAGGTTTAAAAAAATCTTCGTTCTCAAGGAATTTATCATAGATTGGTATTCCCATCAGTTTACCGGAAGCGCCCGGACCTGCATGATTGCGTATAAGATAATATTTCATTATTCCCCGTATTGCATACGCTTCGCCGGTGAGTCTCCTGATAAAGAGATCATTAATTTCCTTATCGGTAGGTTTCCAGTTTATCATTTCAACGATGTCGAGGAACTGATTGGCGTACAAGATGCCACGATTACAGTTATCCCAAAGATTTTGAGGATTATAAAGAGCCGTCCATTCGCCTTTAGCTATGCGAAGATATGAATTAACCAAATCGTTCGTAACGGCGTCGTCGGTCGCTGGCTCATCGAAACGGTAATCATTAGTCGGGAGATAGATATATGACCTAATCAACAGACCTTCCGCAAAACTCGGATCTTCAAAAACACGATCAAAGGCGCTGTGATTATCGTTTTCAGGTTCTAATCCCCATTCACATCCGGCTAACAGTGCGACAGATATAAACGATATTAAAAATAATCTAACCTCTTTCATACATATATTTTTTATTTCTTCAGTATTAATATACATGTTTTGTTTTACAGACTTAAAATTTAGCTTTCAAAGTAACCGTATAAGTACGATAATACGGTTCCGCCCCAACACGCATGTCGCGTTCAACGCGATTTTTGGCAAACTGGAACAAATCGGCCGCATTGAGCGCAACTTCCATGTTTTTCAAAACTCGATAGTTCAACTGAACTCTCCTGATGTTGAAATAATCGTTATCGTACAACCAGAAAGTAGAGCGGCGCAGATTATTATTATTAGCTTCCGAACTGATACGCGGGTACTTGGCCGTATTCTTCGTCTCCGGCGTCCAACTTTGCAAAGCGATCTCCGAATACTTGTCATTAGCATCCATCCAATAATAAGTACTCTCTTTGAAATTCTTCGCCCCCTGTTGGCCTTCGCCGATCAAGAACAAGGTAAAGTTCTTATACGACAAGCGTAATTCAAGTCCTTGCGACCATGGCGCCTGCCAATTGCGGAGGAATACCTCGTCATTGGAATTGATAATATTATCCCCGTTTTGATCTTTATATTTAAGGTCTCCGGGTCTTACGTCGCCAAACGTTTGAATCGGAGCGGCGTCTATTTCTTCCTGGTTTTGGAAGAAACCGAGCGCCTCGAGCCCAAAGGTTGCATCTTTTCCATATCCCTTGCGATATTGGTACTCGTTAGCGTATACTTCGTTCACTTTCAGCCGTTTTGAGACGGAATAAAGAAAATTCAGTCCTGCATAAATCCCCAATCGCCCCATGTCTTATTCACATTAACACCTATTTCCACTCCCTTGTACCGATCCTTTTCATAGTTTTCGTAAGGAACATAATCCGTATAAAAACTGGGGTATGCAACCGTAGGACGAACTACAAGGCCGTCATATATATCATAAAAATAATTAGCTTCCAGTCCGAGTGTTTTGTTGAAGAACAAACCCTCAAATCCAACGCTTATTTCCTTACGTTCGGCATAGTTCAGATTCGGATTCGATATCCAGTTAGAAGCGACCCCCGAACGGCTTTTTCCGCCTTCATACCAGGAATAACTTCCGGACGTCCCGTAACGGCTGTCGTAATAAAAATAGTCGCCGATCGGAATATCGGATTTCAGTATACCGGCAGAAGTTTTCAGTTTCAGATAATCCATAAAATTAAGCGACGAGAGGAAACCTTCATTGCCGATCATCCAAGCCAATCCTATAGAAGGAGAAAAACCTGCTTTCGTTTTGTTTGGCAATTTCACGGAGTTTACGATAGCGCTACTGAAATCAATCAAATATTTCTTGCTGTAAATATAACTCAACTGAAGTCCGAGATGCGAGTGTTTAACGCCCTGAAAGTCGCTGTAAGAGCCGTCGTTATCTTTGAATGTGCTTCCATAACCGAAAAACGAACCCGTCAGATGGTGCAGATCTTCAAACGTGCGGTCGTAGCTTAACAGTCCGTAGAAGCCCATTCTTCTCTTGAAATAACGCCCTTCTACATTCTGCGTTCCCGGACGGCTATCCTTGCCGTGCTGTATAAGATCTACAATATAATCGTCATCTTTGTCCCATACCGGTTCATATACCGAATATCCGTTTGGCGTTACCAGATTATACGCCACATAATAATCAAAACTGACATTCGTAGAGAAAGAAAGTCCCGGGGTGAGCATGTCGAGGTCGAAATTAACACGGTTATTGAATGAGAAAGTACGCCAGGTAATGTTGTTTACGCCTGCTGCATACCCATCGCCGATGCCATGTGTCACATAATTGCTGTTACCGCCTATCAGGTATTTGCCGTCAATATCATTTTTTCTCGCTTTCAACAGTGCATTTTCCGGATCAATCATGTCGACCGGTAATAACGGTGAAAATTCAAAAGGCCTGACCGTTGAAGAATTACCCCAGAAACTTCCGCGCGCCCCTTTTGCATCATAGAACAATCCTGTCGCATCGACCGAAGTATTAATCCAATTATTAATTTTCAGGTCAATGTTACCTCTGACGTTAAAATTATTTGCCCGTCCGTTTTTACCTTCGCCGAAATTCAGAATACTTCCGGCTGAGTACCAACCGATATCGGCATAATAACGGGCGTTCTCGTTTCCGCCGGTAAATTCGGCGTTGACGTCGAAATATGATTTGAACGGTTTCAGATATTCATCGGAATAATAGTCGACATCCGGATAACGATATTTATTTCCGGTGCGATAGTTTTGGATCGTTTCTTCGGAATATTGCGCCGTAAGACCATCGCTTACCCTTGCTTTGTTAAAGTATTCCATGTAATCGGCGGAGTTTAGATATTCAGGCATAAGTCTGGGTGTCGAGATACCATAATTCACGGTGACATGCGACGATTTTTTATAGGCTTCGCCGCGCTTTGTCGTGATCAATATCACTCCATTAAGGGCTGCGCTGCCATACAATATCGCCGAATTGACGTCGCGTAAAACAGTAATACTTTCAATATCGGAAAGGCGTATTCCGCTTATATCACGGGGTAAACCATCTACAACCACCATCGCCGTACCTGTCTGTGTACCGGTGATTGCGCCTACGTCCAAGCTAACACCGAGTCCGCGAATATTATTTCCCCCCAGCATACCGATCGCCCTTCCGCTCATTATATTGCTTAGCCAGATGGAATTATCATATTTACTTATATCGCTTATGTTATAGCCGCTTGCCGCGCCGACAACATCTCCTTTCATCGCTTTACGGAAAGGAAGGTTAACCACATCTTTATCGCCGTATAAAAACGGGGAAGGAACCAGTTCCAGTTTCTCGCCTATATTTTCGCCGGCAATAACCGTTTTTTCATATCCGTCGGCAGCAATCATAATTTTAGAATCGGGCTTCGCCGTCAGCGTGAATTTACCATCCAGGTCGGTTAGCGTATATGATTCTTCGCTGTATACTTCAGCGTTAACGACAGGATGTCCGGATTGGTCCGTGATTGTAGACTGAATGACGACAGTTTTTTTGTCCCGAGCTGACATTTCATCGGAAAACAGTAGCATTTGTCCTGATAATACGGTGATTATAATGATGAATATTAAATTTTTCTTCATACACAAAATGTTTCAAAATGATTAAAATTCTACCAACCCGGATTCTGAGTAAATCCTTCATATTGCGTAGTGTATTTGACCTGAATCGGTAACCAGTTATGCTTCTTCTCTACCGCCCTCCGGATAACGACGCGTTCCCTTATGTTTATCGGTTTGCCGTCGGTGCCACGGTCGAAGTCTAATGCCGTTTTATCTAAGTAGCGCGAATCGTAATTACGATTCCATCGGCGCAGATCGTCGAAGCGTTGCCCTTCGAAAGCAAGTTCTACCGCCCGTTCGCGGACAATCTCTTCAAAGAAAATGTCTTTGTCGGCATAGTATTTTTCGGCCAAATCAGGCAGTTGGGCGCGGTTGCGCACCACATTCAAAGCATCAAGAGCCGTCATCGAATAGTTGGATGCCTTTGCCGACGGTCCTCCTCCGGAACTGAAATTCGCCGCTTCCGCATACATCAGATAGATATCCGCCAATCGCAGATAAGGTTTGTAAGCTTGTAAGTTATTCGCTTTTGATGCGGTGAAATCCTTGCCCAGAGGCGCATATCTCAGATAATAATAACCGGTCACACTTGCAGGATTAATTCCGTTTCGGTGACGTCCGCCATTATATAACTGTGCAAACTGGTCGACTCCGGCTGTTTGCCATATCTGATCGCCGTCTTTGAGGATATCTTTGTAAAAACGAGGTTCCCGACCTGTCCACGGATCGTTGGGATCATATCTCGATTCCGGATCCGTTACCGGCAATCCGTTTGCCATTGCATAATTCTTAATATAGTTATGCGTCGGCACATCGGCCGACGAGCCGCTGTTCATGCCGATAGACGAAGGCGTCATAGCTCCGAGCGTCGACCAGCGGACACGGCTACGGTCATAAATAGTGGGCATCATGATACATTCCGTCCCGCCGGGTCTCTCATAGTTCCACCTCCAGAAACAGTCCGTCCACGTAGCCCAAGTTTGCATTTTGTAAATTCCTGTCCGGTCGGCTAACTGAAGCAGTTCTCCGAAAGCGGATGCCGCTTTTGCACACAATTCCGGGTCGTAAGCGTTGTTGCCGGTCGCTTCTTCATTGATCATCGGACTGGCGGCATACAAGTAAACTTTGCCGAGATATCCGAGCGCAAAGAATTTATTGATCCTGCCCTTATTATGTCCTTTTGTCGCTTGCCCCGGTCCTGATAGATCCCAATGGTCGGGCAACAAGTCAGCGGCAGCGCGAAAATCGCTCGCCATTTTCAACGCCGTTTCTTTGAAGTTCAAACGCTTAAAATCAGCGGTAAACAAGTCTTCGTTAGGATCTAACATCCGGTCAATGTAAGGCATGCCTCCCCAAAAACGGCATACTTCAAAATAAAACCATCCCCTGAAGAACAACGCTTGACCTTTCAGGTGATTTTTTTCTTCTTCCGTTCCTTCAAAAAGACCTTCTTCTTCTATTTTTGCGAGTGCAAGATTCGCTTTCCGGATAGCGTACCAAGCATATTCCCAAACCCTCTTCGTTCGGGAGTTTCCGTCGGTAGTATTCACGGACTGACCAAAAAAGTAAGTTTCATTACTCCAATAATTACCCTGGTCAAACGGATAAGGCGAAGGTCCAAGCGTTTCATCGGCAAAAAGACATCTGTTCCATGCACCCCCTTTATCGGGATCCATGATGCAATTGTACATCTCTTCAATAAAACCCTGGAAACTGACAAAATTCCCGAAAGCATCTTTATCGGAGATATCCGATTCCGGTGCTTTATCCAGATAATCTTCGCAGGAAACGGCGCTTATTCCCAATATAAAAATTAAGAATATACTTATAAAATATTTTATTATCTTCATATTGATTTCTGTTTAAAAGGTTATATCAACTCCAAGATTAACTCGTTTCATCGTAGGATAAGCTCCATCTGTAGCGCCTCCGCCACTATAAGTCGTCTCTCTGTCGTCCGGCAAGTCCGACCAGAAAAACAGGTTGTTATCGTTCATGAAAATCCGCATATTTTCTATACCTATCTTATTGATCCATTTGCTTTTATCTAATGAATAACTCAATTCAACCATTCTCAAGCGAATGAATGAAGCGTCATAGACATAGTAATCTCCGATATTTTCCGCAGAAGTCTTCCAGCGCGGCAGGAACGAAGACGCGTTCTGATTATCTTTCGACCAATAATCGGCAACATGGCCAAAGACAATATCCGTATCGTTTCTGTAATTATTGAAACTGATGATCCTGTTCGCATTATTCACGCCGTAAATTTGGAACATAAGACTAAGATTTTTGTATGTAGCGCCCAACATAAATGAGGCTGTATTTTGCGGCGTTTCCGAATAACCGATCGGAGCGTTGTCTTCACTGCTTTTGATGATTCCGTCGGCATTGTAGTCGAGAAGGTTGTAATAACCCGGCAACTTCTGCAGATCGTTCGTTTCTGTCGGAACACTGGCGTACACTTCATCCCAGTTATTATAAAAACCGGTAGATATCAGGCTTCTTGTCTGGCCGATCGGGAAACCTGCGGCTTTCAGATGTTTGAATTGCAACGGCGGATCGTCACGGAATAAGACCTCGTTCCTGTTATGCGTGACGGCAATTTTAGACCATATGTCCAGATCGCCGGTTAACTTTTTGTTTATGTTGAGTTCCACTTCAAGTCCGTTTGACTTGACTTTTCCCAAGTTAGCGCTCGGAGGAGTTGCGCCGAAAAATACAGGCACGGCGCGGCTACCTCCCGCAATGATAATGTCTGTACGGTTTTCTGTGAAATAGTCTACCGATAACGATATTCGACTTCTGAAAAAGCCAACCTCAACTCCATAATTGTCTTTTACGGCGTTCTCCCAATGCACCGCCGGGTTACCTACTACTGTCTCGCGATAAAAAGTATAAGGGCTTGATCCATCGGAGGCATTGTTCAGACGTGAAGCGCCTCCGTATGACATCTGCGAGCTATACATCCAGCGCCCGCCACCGTTATCATCACCGACCCATCCCTTACTGTACCGCAATTTCATACGGTCGATCCATTTTATTTTGAAAAATTTTTCATTCGATACATACCAACCTGCAGCAAGCGACGGAAAGAAGTCGAAACGATAACCGGGTCCGAATTTCTCAGAACCGTTATAAGCGCCGTTCATTTCAAGCAAATAGCGCGAATCGAAGTCATAAGTGATCCTGCCGACCCAGTCTTCCCTGTAATTCTTGAACATGTTACCTCGTGCATATTCTTCGCGTTTCACTACGCCCATGGCGGATACATTATGTACTCCGAAGTTGCGAGCGTAGTTTAACTGGAACTGATACATCAGGCGACGCGTTACAGGGATGGATGAATCCCAGTTAGCATTGTTGATACCTTCCGCCCGGACGCTCCACGGGCGCAGGATCCAGTCATACTCTTCGGTGCTGACCGGAAGATACAGCGTATATCTCTTCCGGCTGTTCACGATGATGATTTTATTTTTCCATAGGCGTTCACAATTTAAAAAGTTTTACGATAAAATATCAATACATTCCGCTCATTACGATGAAATATGTTATTGTATTTGTCTCTTAGCGGTTTTCACACTCATAATTCATCCTAATGATAGCAAACACAAAATTACAAGCCTTCCGTCCATTCTATATGGATGGAAAGTTTTTTTTCTAAAAAATATTTGACTTCTTCTTTCCAAAATGGCGTATTCGCAATTTTGAAATCATTTTCATAATAGAAAGTCCGGTGTTTCCTGCTGTATTTGACGATAGCGCCATAATCTTTCAACTCGTCAATGATATTATAGAACTGGCTCCGGCAAATATGAAATTTCTCTGCGACCTCAATTGGAGCGCCTGTTTTTTCCTCTTTAATAAGTAGGTGGATTTCGATTAAACGAATTATTCTTTCGAATGGTTTCATACATTAATATAATATATACATTTGCGGCTTTCAAATCCCCCAAAAACCCGCTATTTAATAAAAATAAAAGCGTGGGGCTAAACTATATTCGCTTCTGAGGTCTTAGGATACCATGGCACAAATATAAGTCGCCCACGCCGATAAACAACAGCACGAACGTCAATCTATTTATTCTGTGCCTTTTGAAAGTTCCTAAGTTCCAGAAGCAGAATAAAAGCTAACGCTTTATCTAACTATGTTTCTTACTTTTAATTAAACTGTCTGTTTCGTATGATTTCTATTAGTGATACAAAATTAAATGAATATATTGATATTTCCAAGTATATGAAAACAAAAATCAACTTCATATGAGTTGCGGCATAAAAATGAACACTTCTGTTGGTATGTCAAAGCGACCATCATTATTGCCAAATCTAAAGCAGATCTGCCGCCAGTTCCGCCAATTTACTACGTTCGCCCTTAACGAGATTAACATGTGCAAAAATATTTTGACCTTTCATCCGGTCTATCATATAAGCCAGTCCGTTACTTTGCATGTCAAGATAAGGCGAATCGATCTGTTGTACATCTCCGGTAAACACCATTTTTGTGCCCTCTCCCGTGCGGGTTATGATCGTCTTAATTTCATGAGGCGTAAGATTTTGGGCTTCATCGACAATACAGAATGTATCGGCAAGGCTTCTTCCCCTGATGAATGCCAACGCTTCAATAATAAGTTGATTATTCTTCTGCATCTCATCAATATTATGGGCATCCTTACTATTCGGTGGAAATTGGCCTTTTATCACATTAAGATTATCGAACAATGGTTGCATGTAGGGCGCAACTTTGTCCTTTTCACTTCCGGGAAGATAACCGATATCTTTGTTTGCCAAAGCCACAATCGGTCGGGCAAGCAGTATCTGTTTATAGCGTTTGGATTGTTTCAACGCCGCAGCAAGGGCCAGCAAGGTTTTTCCGGTACCGGCTTTTCCCGTTATACCGACTAATTTGATGTCGGGATCATTCAGTATCTCCATTGCAAATTTTTGCTCGTTATTACGCGCCTGAATACCATAATTAGGAGTTCCTTTCTCTATTTTTTTCACGTTTCCGGTAAATGGATTGTAACGGACGAGTACGCTGTTTTGTTCACTTTCCAATATACAGCAGTCATTTGCCGACAAATTGATCCGGGGATATTTTGTTTTAAAATGTTCGAGAGGAATGCCTTCCTGATTCACATAAAAACTATCAATAAATTCAGCGTCGATACAAGAATATGTTTCCTGCGCTTTTTCAAAAATATCAATGTCTTCCACTTTATCCGTATGATAATCTTCTACCATGATACCAAGTGAGCGCGCTTTCATGCGCATATTGATATCTTTTGTCACAAGGATGGTCTTTATGCCGGATTGTCTTTCGGAAACGGTCATGGCGCACGAAAGAATACGATGATCGGGTATACGTTCGGGGAAAGATAGCGCCACTTTCGCATGATATTCCGTATCTGCAACTATATAAAGCGTACCTTTCCCCCCTCCTAATGATGCGCCTTTCAAATAAAAATCATTAGAAGTAAGCGCATCCAACTCGCGTACGAATTTACGCGCATTATAATTAATCTGTTCACTACCTTTCTTAAACCGATCCAGTTCCACAAGCGCGGTAATCGGAATATATACATCATTTTCCTGAAAATTGGACAAACAATCATAATCGTGAAGTATCACGTTTGTATCAAGCACAAAATTTTTCTTCGTTCCCATATTCGTGTTATTTTAAAATTAAAAATTCGATCCCGTAAAGGAACAATTTTTTTTTCAATTATCATAACAATCGGAAAATAAATTTTACCGCCACACAAAAAGTTGTCCGATCGTCCAAAAACGTATTAAAACAGTTAAAAAGATTCTTTTTGTTCGATATTTCTATGTTTTTTGCTTTTTTAACTCTTTTTTTTGTGATAAATACAAATGAATAGTGTAGTTTTACGCGTCCTTAGCGGGAAAATTGAATGGGAAAACTATTTTTTTACATGCTTTTATAATAATTATATGAATTACGAAGAGACATTGGATTATTTATACGATCGTACCCCAGCTTTTCACAAGTATGGTTCAATTGCTTACAAGCCTGGATTGGAACGAAGTATTGCATTAGATGATCTGGCGGGGAATCCGCACAGAAGGTATAAAACCATACATGTTGCCGGAACAAACGGAAAAGGTTCGGTCGCACATTTGATTGCGGCGACATTGCAGGCTGCCGGACATAAGGTCGGTCTTTATACATCGCCCCACCTTATTGACTTTCGGGAACGCATACGCATCAACGGGAAACCGATAACACAACAGTTTATAACTGATTTCGTAGGGAAAAACACGAAGTTTATCGAAAGGGAAAAACCTTCTTTTTTTGAACTCATTTCGGCTATGGCTCTTGATTATTTCAGACATAAGAAAGTCACATATGCCGTTATCGAAGCTGGTATGGGTGGAATGTATGACAGCACAAACATCATACAGCCCACATTGAGCATAATAACAAGCATAAGCCTTGAGCACACAGAATATCTTGGAGATACATTATTAAAGATAGCCGGAGAAAAAGCCGGAATCATAAAACGCAATGTGCCGGTTATCATCGGTGAGATGAACAACGAGGAGCTTTTCAATTTCTTCACATCGAAGGCTTTTGAGAAATCATCGCCCATAACTTTCGCGACTGAAAGAGATACGCTCTCATACGCGGAAATGCAATATGACGGTTCATGGTTTTATGAAACGACAGACTACGGGATTCTGAAAGGAGAACTATGCGGACCGGCGCAAAAGCTGAATAGCCAAATCGTATTGTCCGCATTGAAAATATTGACGAACTCCGGCACGCAGATCCGACTTTCGGCCATCAGAAAAGCCTTCTCGAATGTGACGAAAATGACAGGATTTATGGGACGCTGGCAGGAAATTCATGCCGTGCCTAAAATAGTATGCGACATAGGCCATAACACGGGCGCATGGAAAGTAAACTGCAAAATGTTGATGAATGAGGCAAGGCGGTGTGAAAAGATGCATATGATCATCGGGATATCCAAAGACAAAGATATTGACGACATACTGTCATTAATACCTAAAAATGCAACCTGCTATTTTACGCAGGCGCACGGAAGCAGGGCTATGCCGGCTAAAGAATTGGCGGCAAGAGGCGAAGCTCTCGGTCTTAACGGGAAAAGTTTCAAAAGCGTAAGAGAAGCCGTCTCCGATGCAATAAAAAAAGCATCTGCTAAAGACTTCATATTTATAGGAGGAAGCACTTTTGTGGTAGCGGAAACATTGCCTCTGTTCCCTAATGCTATTAAATAACACTTCATTTAATCATGACAAAAACTTTACAAAAGAAACTAAACGATTCCCCGCTTGCACGCTGGTGTGTCTTGATTGTGGTCGCTTTCACAATGTTTTGCGGTTATTTCATCACCGACGTAATGGCGCCATTAATGGACTTGCTGAAAGATGAATTTAGTTGGACGCCGACTGAATACGGAATATTCAACATGGCATACGGCTGGCTCAATGTGTTTTTCTTTATGCTTATCTTCAGTGGCATGGCGCTGGATAAACTTGGAGCGCGTATTACGGGCATTTTTGCCTGTATGCTGATGATTGCCGGATGCGGTCTGAAGTATTATGCGGTATCACAGGCTTTTGACGGAGAGATCTTCGGACTGAGAACGCAGGTTTTTATTGCCGGCCTTGGGTTTGCCATTTTTGCATTAGGCATTGAATCGGCCGGTATTACCGTGACAAAAGTGATTGCTCGCTGGTTTAAAGGATATGAAATGGCATTGGCAATGGGTATTCAGGTAGCCGTAGCCCGCCTTGGAACAGCACTTGCGATGTCGACAACCATCCCTTTAGCCCAACATTTTAAAAGTTTATCCTTTCCGATTTTATTAGGGCTTGGTGCATTATGTATCGGCCTTATCACCTATCTCGTTTTTTGCGTAATGGATAAAAAATTTGATAAATCATTAGCCGGAACAGAAAAAGAAAAAGAAGACCCTTTCCGGTTAAAAGATATCGGTTTTATTGTTACGAATAAGGGATTTTGGCTCGTTGCCACACTTTGCGTCCTGTTTTATTCGGCGGTATTTCCATTCCTCAAATATGCAACGTCACTAATGATCAACAAGTATAATGTTGCCCCCGAACTGGCAGGCAACATCCCGGCGATACTTCCATTTGGGACTATTTTGCTGACGCCTCTTTTTGGCGGAATATACGACAGAAAAGGAAAAGGCGCTACGATCATGATCATCGGCTCGGCAATACTGATTGTCGTACATGCTTTGTTCTCGTTGCCGGTATTAAACATCTGGTGGTTTGCATCGTCACTTATGATATTGTTAGGAATCGCCTTTTCTCTTGTTCCCTCTGCCATGTGGCCTTCCGTGCCTAAAATCATCCCGGAAAACAAACTCGGAACGGCATATGCATTGATATTCTGGGTGCAAAACATAGGGCTGAGTCTTGTCCCGTTGCTGATAGGATGGGTTCTCGACAAATATTGTACAATAACGGAAGGCGGTTCAAGCCGTTTCGATTATACGCTTCCGATGATCATTTTTACTTGCTTTGGCCTTTTAGCGCTATGCATGGCGCTATTGTTAAAACGTGAAGACAAAGCAAAAGGTTACGGATTGGAAAAGCCGAATGTAAAATAAAGGAAATATCCGGATATATTCTCAAGGAAACATATCCGGATATATTTTTTTATCATGCCGTTTCAGAATTTCGGCTTCATACCCAAATTATACATTGCAAAAGAATACACGTCGGTATACTCTTCTATGATTTTGCCGATCGGCTTCCCGGCGCCGTGTCCGGCTTTTGTTTCTATCCGAATAAGTTTCGGAGCGTCGCCCGTATCTGCAGACTGGAGGGTAGCCGTATATTTAAACGAATGTGCAGGGACTACGCGATCGTCATGGTCGGCTGTCGTAACAAATATGGCAGGATAAGCCGTTCCGTCATTTTTTATCGTGTGAAGAGGCGAATATCCGTAAAGGTATTCAAACATTTCACGGTTCTCCTCACTCGTTCCGTAATCACTAGCCCAATTCCAACCGATAGTAAACTTGTGATAGCGTAACATATCCATGACGCCTACAGCCGGAAGAGCCACACCGAACAATTCCGGACGCTGGTTGACGACAGCGCCGACCAGAAGGCCTCCATTGGAACCTCCGGCTATACAAATCTTCTCATTCGTCGAATAATTTTCTTTGATAAGATATTCAGCTGCCGCGATAAAATCATCAAATACATTCTGTTTCTGCATCTTTGTCCCGGCAATATGCCATGCTTCTCCATATTCGCCTCCACCACGCAAATTTGCCTGGGCGTATATACCCCCGTTTTCAAGGAACGGTATCCGCCAAGTTGAAAACGCAGGCGACAAACTGATGTTAAAACCTCCGTAAGCATATAAATAAACAGGATTCCGTCCGTCACGCCGCAATCCCTTTTTATAAGTGATGAACATCGGTATCCGCGTTCCGTCCTTACTCGGATAGAACACTTGTTCGGTTACAAAATCATCTGCATTAAACTTTACATCCGGAATCAGATATTTCTCCGATGTATTTTTCTCAATATCATATTTATATATTGTACTTGGGAAAGTGAAAGATGTGAAAAGAAAAAACGCTTCTTTATCGTCTTTATCGCCACTAAAACCAATCGAACCGAATGTCGGCAGCGCAACCTCATACTCCCGGTCGCCGTCGAGCGAATAAACATAAGCATGATCTGAAGCATCTCTAATATATGTCAATACCATCTTCCCTCCAATAAACGATACGCCACTAAGGACATTTTCAGCCTCCGGAACTACATCTGTCCAATGTTTTAATTCCGGCGCGTTTACATTAGCTTTCATCAAACGATATTTAGGCGCTCCGTAATTCGTATAAAAATAAATTGTTTCGCCTGTTACCTCCGTCGGACTATATTCATAATCAAAGTCTTCCGTAAGCTGGACAAACAAAGCCTCCGGGCGACGCAGATCTTTTACAAACAGATGGTTTCCGCGTCCTTCGCCCGACTCAAAGACAAACAGTAACGTCTCATCATCGTTAACCCACGCCGTATAAAAACGTTTAGGGTATTTTTTATTCTCATAGACAAGTACGTCTTCATTCTGCTCCGTACCCAACTTATGGTAATAAATTTTGTGATTCTCATTCATCTCTGAAAATTCTCTACCTTCTTCGGGAGCGTCATAAGCGCTATAATAAAATCCGTCACCTCGCCACTGAGCGTCGGTAAACTTAGCCCAGCGTATAAGATCGGACGTCAACTGTTTCGTCGCTATATCCATCACATAAATCTCGCGCCAGTCGCTCCCGCTACGTGAGATTGTATACGCCAGGTATTTACCGTCATTTGAAAATGATATTCCCGAAAGGGCGACCGTACCGTCGTCCGACAATTTATTCGGATCAAGCAGAACAGAGGATTCGCCATCGAGTGTTTCTTTTACATACAGGACACTCTGGTTCTGTAATCCGTCATTCTTATAATAATAGTATTTGCCGTGTTTTTTGAACGGCATGCCGAACCTCTCATAATCGGTAAGCTCTGTTAAACGCTGTTTCAACTGCCTCCGGAATGGAATCTTGCTCAGATACGCATTGGTAACGTCGTTTTCCGCCGTCACCCAGTCGGCTACGGCTTTTGTTGTGTCATCTTCCAGCCAACGATATGGATCGGCGACAATCGTACCGAAATAATCATCGGTAACATCCTGTTTCCCGGCAACCGGATATTGCAATTTTTCATTCTTTGGGTTACACCCGCAAAGACCGGATATTAAACCTGTAACTGTCATAAAAAATACTGTTCGTTTCATATTTAACTAATTAATTATCTCTTTATCAAAACAATGATACGCATAGAGAGGTCGAAAAACACCATCTTCGAATTAACATTCTGAGCGATATGTCTTTCCGCCAGCGATAATTCATCCATCAAATCCATCACATTCCGTTCGTTCACATAAGGTGAAAAGTTCCGGGCAAAATCCGCCTCCTCTTTATTCATATAATTTAAAGACGGTTCATTCAGGCATTTTATGAAATTCTCACGCACCTGACGCTGGCAAAACGCTAAAAAATTCTTTTGCCGCTCCCGTCCCAAAGATGCCATCTCTTCGGAAAAAGATTTCATCGCGACGACGTTCCTTGTCCATCCGTTTCGCATGATGGTTTTAAATTGTTCAAGAAAATAAACGTTATCATTTTCTACGGTCAGCAGTTCGGTCGCTTTCAGATAATTTCCTCCCGACAGATATGCTACTTGCGTTGCATCGTCCTCATGTAAATCCCATATGTCAACCAACGTTCGGGTTAATATCCCGGAGTATATCGGACGTATCTGAATCGTTTGGGAACGCGATACAATAGTACCCAACACCCGATCCGGATTATCCGTAACCATCAGTATTGCGGTATTTGCCGGCGGTTCTTCAATAATCTTAAGCAATTTATTGGCGCAGGCAGTATTCATCCTTTCCGGCATCCATACAAACAAAATACGATAATCCGCCTCATAGATCCGCAAATTCATCTTATGAATGATCTTATCGCTTTCCGCCGCATAAATAACAGCCTGTTTATTTTCAGCGCCCATCCGAATTAACCAGGTATCTATATTAAAATATGTACGACGAGCAATTTGATCTTTTAGAAACCCGCGCCATTCGGGGAGATAATCATCACACACTTCCTTTTTCGCACTCTTATTGGATACCATCGGAAACACAAAATGCAAATCAGGATGTGCAAGTTCGTTATATTTAAGGCACGAAGGACATGTTCCGCACGATTCCGTCTCTCCGCGCCCGGTACAATTCAAATAACGGGCATAAGCAAGCGCCAGTTGAAAACCGCCGTTTCCATCCGCCCCGCAAAATAACCGGGCATGGGGGATAAACCCTTTACGTGCCGTTTCCGTCAACTGCTTTTTCAATTCCTCCTGCCCTATCACATCTTTAAAAAACATCCGTCAATTTATTTGATTAAAAAAATTAATATGCAAATATAATGAATAAAATCCGTCATACAACATCCTTTTCGGAAAATGATAATCCCGCAGATTCAAGTAACGAATGCAACTTTTCTAAAAAACCAGTCTATTGGCGCATCAAAGTGAAGAGATTTACTTGGTCTTTTATTAATTTTGGATTGAAAAAGTTTACACTGAAGTTTACAAAAGGTCACAGATTCCCACAACTAACGGAATTTGTGTCAATTCTTTCCGCTGGTCTTCGGTTAAAAGTATTTCCGGTGTCTTCATATACAAATCATTTATTTAACAAACAGTGTCAAAAATAGGCTATAGTCCGAAATCTCCACCTACACTGGCCTGTTTATTTTGACCGCGTTTGAAACGGACTGATTCACGTAAGTCGCGTTCAACACAAATCAAAAAATATCGGTTTTGTGTTTCCTATAATGAGATTGGTACCCCGTTATAAAAATCAAGTATTTTGCATCGGAAAATAAAATCGAATTTTGCCTGTTTTTGCTCCGACAGGCTTTGAATATATTTTGTTTTTGCTTCGTTATACTCAAAAACCGAAGTTTTACCGGCATTATAACTTTCTTCTGCATATTGAAATGCCTTGTATGAAGATTTGACCGAAGTTTCCGCAGATAAATACATTTTTTTTGCAGCGATAGCATTTGCACAGGCTTGCCGTATTTCTTTGTATAATGTTTTACGAACCTCCTCAATTACCAATGTCTGGTTTGTAATTGCAATTTGCGCAATACGCACGTTGTTTCTTACCTGAAAACGGTTGAATATCGGAATAGTTAAAGTCAAACTCCCATTCTTCCATATTCAAGTCCATAGCCTGCATCAAATCAAGTAAAGCGAGGGAAACATCGTTTTTTGCTCTTGTATGTGTCACCTCATCTTTTGCCAATTGTGCTTCCATATCATAAAGCTGAGATTTGGCAATCTTTCCATTTTCAACTAATGTTTCCGTGCGTTTTAACTGATTCATACAAAGTAAAACTTGCTCAAGCGCTACATTTTCAATCTCGCGCTTGAATAATACCTGCATATAATATGTAAACACATTTACAGAAACATCATCTACCGCCTTATTCAGGTTTTCAGTTGCAGCTAACACGTTCCACTTCTGTGCTTTTATATCATTTTTAATTTTAAAACCCTCAAACAGAGGCATTGAAACCTGAAGATAAAAACTTGAGTTGTTTGAACTCTGATCTTTGAGAAACATCCCAACGGATACCGTTACACGCAGTTTTGCTTTCATCTGAACCAACAGGTGGTAGCCCGCATTCCCTCGGCGATACTTGAGCATGAAGCAGGCGCGCGTGTATGCCCGGCTGCGCAATCAGCGTTTCTTTTCGATCGAAGAGTTGAATAAGGGGTTGAAAGAAAAGACGCTGGAGCACAACCAAACCCGGATGCTGCGTACCGCATACAGC
>JAIRMH010000226.1 GCA_031258835.1 Tannerella sp. | reverse complement strand
TGCGCCAGCGTCGCGCCATCGTGAAGCAACGTCGCTCCGGCATTACTTGAGACTATTCCCAGACAAGCGCTCAATACATATAAAAAACATTTTTTATTCATAGTTATCTCCGGCATCGGCAGATGCTCTTTTGTCGTCATTGGGGCAGAAATGGCCACAAATGACATGGGACAAAAGTACAACTTTTTTTGCAGATAACCCTGTTTTTTCATGACTTTTTTTAAATATAGGGCTGTCAAACTTTTGAGACAGTCCCTTTCTTTAGCTATAGATTCATCTGTAATTCAATCAATATTTTGCTGATATTATAGATTTATCTATATTTGCAAAAAAAAGAAATGTATGTATAGTGAATTATATGAGAAATCAGGAAGCGATATAATCCGAGAACTTGGGAAGAAATATATTGACTATCGAAAACGAATGGGATATACGCAGAAAGAAATTGCGGAGAAATCCGGTTTGAGTGTATTTACCATAAGTTCTTTTGAGAACGGCTCTTCTACCGGGATCACATTAGCTTCGTTTATCAAGTTGCTTCGTGCTATTGATAGCCTGGATGAAATAGAAAAGCTATTGCCGGAATTGCCGGAGAGCCCGCGGGCATTATTTAAAAAGCAAAGTAAGAAGTAAGCGATGGAAACAAATGTAGTAAAAGTGAAATTATGGGGAAATGATGTAGGCTATCTCTCGTGGGATAAGAGGGTAAATGTCGCTATATTTGAATACGAGCCTTCGTTTCTTGAACAAGGATTAGATATTGCTCCGTTGACCATGTCCACAGGTTCACCTCGCAGTCAAAAACAACTTCCATGGACAGGCGATAAAGACAAGATATATCAAGGACTTCCGCCAATGATTGCTGATTCATTACCTGATAAATGGGGAAACTCTCTTTTTAAAGCTTGGTTACGCGATAATAATATTCCGGCAAAGAAAACAAATCCCGTAGATCACCTTTCGTTTATCGGTAGCCGAGCGATGGGAGCATTGGAATACGAACCTGCACAAAAACCTGGTGACAGTTCTGCTTTTTCGGTTGATGTACAAAGACTATATGAATTTGCAAAACAGGTATTGAATGAACGGGAAACCATCGTATTGAATCAAGAGAATTCTATCTTGTGGCAGGATTTAATAAAAATCAGTTCATCGCCAGGCGGAAAACGACCTAAGGCAATTATTGCTCTGAACAAGACCACTGGAGAAGTTATATCTGGTCAAGGATCAATCCCGAAAGAATTTCAGCATTATATTCTAAAATATGATGATAATTCTGCTTATCCTTTTGCCAAGCTGGAATATGTTTATTACCAAATGGCTTTGGATTCCGGAATCTACATGATGCCATCAGAATTAAGAACATACGAAGGTGTAGCACATTTCCTGACTAAACGATTTGACCGCAATGGAAACGAGAAGATACATGTACAAACGTTAGCAGCAATGTCCCCGACAAGTGATAGCTATGAGGATATTTTTGCAATTATCAGACGACTCAATCTGCCATACGAGGATAGCAAACAGCAATACTTACGGATGATATTTAACGTTATCGCCCGTAATGTAGATGACCACTCTAAAAACTTTTCATTTTGCATGAACAGTGAAGGTGTTTGGCGACTTTCTCCGGCATATGATTTGACTTATGGTGTAGATATGACTGCCCCTGCTTACTCCAACAGGCATTCATTGACAGTAAATGATAAAAACGAAGATATATCTCGTGAAGATTTGGAAACTGTTGGTATGAAGAACGATATTCAGGATTATAAAACTTTAATTGATACTGTAGCTAATGCAGTTGCCAAATTTGAAACTTATGCAATAGAGTTAGGTATTGATAAAAAGTTAATTGAAAGTATCAAAGCTGATTTCATAAAGGTATAGTTTTCTGCTCCCAATGATGCCAAAAAACGTTCTTATTTTGCATTCCTTCCGACTTTGATTATCTTTGTATGCTTATTGGAAATAAAAATTACAAAAATGAAAAATACACCCGTTGATTATCGGATTGCCAAGAGAGTTATAGAGAGTTATGGATTGAACGACTTTGGGAAAGCTACTATTCGTGAAGTTGTTGCTATATCCGGTCAGTTAGAAAAAGAAACCGGGACGGAGTTTATACATATGGAAATGGGAGTTCCGGGATTAAAACCGGCTCAGGTGGGTGTTGACGCCGAGATAAAGGCTTTGCAAAACGGCATTGCTGCCATCTATCCGAATATCAACGGACTGCAGGAGTTGAAAGACGAAGCGGCGCGTTTTATTAAGGCTTTCATTAATACGGATATATCGCCGGAACATTGTGTGCCGGTAACAGGCTCAATGCAAGGGACGTATGCTTCTTTTCTTACGTGCGGGCAATGTGATGTAAAAAAAGACACAATTCTATTCATCGACCCCGGATTTCCCGTACAGAAACAACAAATTCTGGTGATGGGTTATAAGTATGAGTCGTTCGACGTATATGAATATCGCGGAGCAATGTTGCACGACGTGCTTGAAGGATATTTGTCTAAGGGTAACATTGCGGCACTGGTTTATTCGAACCCTAATAATCCGGCATGGTTTTGTTTGGATAAAAGCGAGTTGAAAACGATCGGCGAAGTCGCAACAAAATACGATACGATTGTAATTGAAGACCTTGCCTATTTCGCAATGGATTTCAGAAAAAATCTCGGTGCTCCATTTGAACCGCCTTACCAGCCAAGCGTTTCGCATTATACCGATTACTACATACTTCAGATATCCGGATCAAAAGCGTTCAGTTATGCGGGACAACGTATTGCAATTACGGCTATATCCGACAAGTTATACGACCGCGTTTACGACGGACTGACTAATCGTTACGGAGGCGGTACATTCGGAACAGTATATATTCATCGTGTGCTTTACGCCCTTTCTTCCGGCACAAGTCATTCTGCCCAATATGCGTTGGCCGCAATGTTTAAAGCCGCATCGGACGGTTCTTTTAATTTTGTAAACGAAACTAAGGAATATGGCCGGCGCGCTGCCGGATTAAAAGAGATATTCGTAAAATACGGTTTTCATATTGTTTACGACCGCGATCTTGATGAGCCTATCGCCGACGGATTCTACTTCACTGTTTCATATCCCGGCATGACAGGCGGAGAACTGATGGAAGAACTGATCTATTACGGAATAAGCGCCATCTCTCTCGGCACAACCGGCAGCCAGCAACAAGGCCTTCGCGCATGTACATCATTTATTAAAACCAACCAGTATGATTTGCTCGATAAGAGGTTGGCGCTGTTCAGGAAAAATAATCCAACAGGGAAAGAGGCGTAATGAATCGACTTCCCGTTGCCGCACCCGGAGTTTTCGGTTATGTCCCATAGCATACCATATATAAATTCACAAAAAGCAATTAACAATAGTTAAAAATGTAATTTCTCTTGTTTATCTCCCTTAAAGGGGCTACATTGTGGCCGCTTTTAGTAAGATAATGCGTCAATGGCTCAATACAAGGACATATTCAAAATAAGACATAACAACTTATTGCCGGAAAAGGGGAAGATTCTTATCTCGGAACCGTTCCTGCGGGATATGTATTTTCAACGCGCCGTAGTGTTGCTTGTCGAACACAATGAGCAGGGGTCAATGGGACTCGTTTTGAATAAAAAGACAAATCTCTGTGTAAATGATTTCTTCGAAGGATTTGAAAATGCGCCCCGTATCCCCATTTATCTTGGCGGGCCTGTATCATCCGACCGTTTATTTTTCATCCATTCATTTGGGAATATAATTCCCGGAAGCCTCCGTATTAACGATAACCTTTATTTTGACGGCGATTTTGAAGTGTTAAGGCACTGCCTTTCCGGCGACAAAGCAGTTAATGATAAGATTAAATTCTTCCTTGGATATTCCGGATGGACTAAAAATCAACTTAATGGAGAAATAAAACAAGATTCCTGGCTTGTCGGTCACTCTTCAAACCGCAACATCATGTTGGCGGATGGGGAGGCATTTTGGAAACACTCCGTTGAGTTAGTAGGAGGCCCTTACCTGACATGGATCAATTACCCTAAAAACCCGATATTAAACTGACTAAAAGCACATCTTTATAGCCTTCATGCGTCATTTGCCAGTCGGACAAAGTACATTTTTCATGGAATCCGCAACGTGCAAAGAGGCGTCTGCTCGGTTCATTATCGACAGGTATATAGGCATATAACTGATGTATTTTCAGAAAAGAAAACACATAATTACAAAATAAAGACAGGGCCTCGCCCGCCAAGCCTTTTTTTTGTTGGCTTTCGTCTATCATTATACCGACAGCGGCACGACGATGATACGGGTCGAAGTCGTACAGGTCAACTGTCCCGATCGCTTTCATCTCCGGTTTTTTCTCTATCACCAATCGAAGTTGTTTTGTCTCGTACAGATCTTTTGATGAAGATATATATTGTTTCAGTTCATAACGCGAATAAGGGATAAGTGTACAGCCTACCGGCCATAATGCCGTATCATTTTCCCATTCATAAAAGACGTCCAGGTCTTCAGGCTCCGGCGCTCTCAGTTTTATATTTCCATATTCCAACATCACATTTTTCTTATCGGCGCTATTTCACAAAAAGCGGACGTATGCAACGATTCCCGGCAATCATCTTGCCGAATAACCGATATAGACCTCAAATACAGAGCATACGTATACAACGATTTGCCGCCATGTTCAAAAACTTTATTCATTTCTATTCCGTATTGAATCACTGAAACTGATACGGTTTATTATCGAGCGACCAAGCGTAATCTCATCCGCATATTCGATCTCGTCGCCAACAGATATTCCGCGTGCAATAACACTTATTGTTATATCGTACGGTTCAAGTTTACGATAGAGGAAAAAATTCGTCGTATCACCCTCCATCGTTGTTCGTAGCGCCAAAATGACTTCTTTCACATTCCCCGAAGCTACGCGCTCCACGAGACTGTTTATTTCCAAATCCGCCGGGCCGATGCCGTCAATGGGAGAAATGACGCCGCCAAGAACATGATAGACGCCACGAAACTGTGCCGTATTTTCTATCGCCATCACTTCTTTTACATTCTCTACAACACAAACCGTCGAATGATCGCGGGTAGGACTGGCGCAAATACCGCATAAATCCGTATCACATATATTATGACATTCGCAACAATAATGGATGTCACGGCGAAGCGCCAGTAACGACGCCGATAAACGTTCGGCATAACCCGTGTCGCGACGCAAAACATAAAGCGCAAGACGCAAAGCCGTTTTACGTCCCACACCAGGAAGCGCCGCCAGTTCGTTAACAGCATTTTCCAGTAACACAGATGGATATTGTTGATTCATAAAAATGTTTTATTTTAGCTCGCGACCGGCATACATCCGTTCATAATAATTTATGTAATCTCCCGCAACAATCTGCTCTACCCACGACTGATTATCAAGATACCACTGTACGGTCTTCTCAATACCTGTCTCAAAATCAGTTTCCGGCTTCCAGCCCAGTTCGCTCGTTATTTTAACCGGATCAATTGCATATCGCTGATCGTGACCGAGACGATCCCTGACAAATGTTATAAGTTCGTCGTTAATCCAGTCTATCGTCAATTGCCCGTCCGCTCCGGTGATCCGTTTCTTAAGGCATTTGCGATATTCAGGCCGCTCCGTCATAATTCGGCAGATCGTTTTTATTATTATCTTCACAATCTGTATATTCCGGCGTTCATTACATCCGCCGACATTGTAAACCTCTCCTGCCCTACCCTTATGCATGACCATATCAATCGCCTTACAATGGTCTTCCACATAAAGCCAGTCTCTGACATTGGAGCCGTCGCCATACACCGGCAACGGTTTTCCCTCAAGAACGTTCTTTATTGCCAACGGGATAAGTTTTTCGGGGAAATGATACGGCCCGTAATTGTTTGAACATCGTGTTATCGTAACCGGCATTTTATATGTTTCGCCATAGGCTTTCACAAACAAATCCGCACTTGTCTTCGATGCACTGTAAGGGCTACGCGGATCCAGCGGCGTCGTTTCCGTAAAATATCCTGTCTCGCCAAGGCTACCATAGACCTCATCGGTCGACACCTGATGAAAACGTACATCTTTCCGCCATAAGGGATAACCTTTTTCATCCTTTCCGACAACCCATGCCTTGCGGGCGGCATCCAGCAGATTTTGTGTGCCTAATATATTCGTAACGAGAAACAGCTGCGGCTGTTCAATACTACGATCCACATGACTTTCCGCCGCAAAATTTACGACATAATTAAAATCATATTTTCCAAACAATTCTTCCGCCAGATTCCGGTCGCAAATATCACCTTTGACAAATATACAGCGTACATTATCTATGTCATCTCCGATAGTAGCAAGATTTCCCGCATAAGTTAAAGCATCAAGCACTATAATTTTTATGTCCGGATAAGATCCCAGCATATATTTCACAAAATTAGCGCCAATAAATCCGGCTCCACCGGTAACCAAATATGTCTTCATCTAAATTATTATTTATATGTATAGTTAATTTCCGCTTCATCCAACAGCGGGGCGATCCTGTCTTTTCCCGAAATACTGAACGCACTTTCCGACAAGAGACGCCAGTCGACGCCAATCGCAGGATCATCAAAGCGTATGCCGCGTTCGTATACAGGCATGTAAGGGTTGTCCACTTTATAAGTAAACACAGCCGTTTTACTCATCACATAAAACCCGTGAGCAAATCCCTTCGGCACAAACAACTGCCGTTTATTTTCTCCCGACAACACAACTGCTATATAACGTCCAAATGTCGGCGAACCCTTACGGATATCTACCGCTACATCAAACACTTCTCCATCAATCACACGTACGAGTTTGGACTGCGCATAAGGTTCCAACTGATAATGAAGTCCACGCAACACTCCTTGTACAGAACAAGACTCATTCTCCTGAATGAAATGAACATCACCTATATATTGCTCAAATTCAGGCTTTTTATACGATTCCATAAAATATCCCCGCGCATCGCGGAACACTTCCGGCTCAATCATCCAAACTCCTTTTATTTCCGTCTCCGTATAAATCATCACATTACATTTTTTTGTTTTCGGGAAGCAAATGTACATGAAATTTTCGACATTCGGTTGTTTATCTCATCAGAAAAATTCGGTGGTGTTTCATTTAGAAATGCAACGTGAAACTCTAATACTTGTCCTATTTTTACATTATTGTCCATTTGATAATAATTTTAAAAGTTGTTCCAACTCCTCTTTCTTCCTCCCTACCTCTGCGCACAACCTGATTATTTCAGTATCTATGCTTTGCAAAACCGAAAAATCAACCCGCAAATCTTCTTCCAAATACTCGCGCATTGCCTTGACGGACTGCAGGCGAAGGTTCGGCGTTACCAAAATCAGGTCGCATAATGCCTTTTCGGGCGAAGCAATCAGATAAGTATATTCATTTTCAACGATTTGTTGTCTTATTCCAATGGAATAGTAATCCTGCGGAACGGTAATGTATTCAAACCGTCCGACAGTATTTTCAAACCGTTTTGCCCGCTTGAAAGTCGCCGAACGCACCGCAAAAACCTTTTCGGGTATCAAGCCATAAAACGCCAAAGCCGTTTCAAGCGAAACGTATGACGGTCCGTACAGATGATTGGCAATCAATTCTCTTGACAGCGGCTTGCGGCTGATTTTAGGGGAAACAACATACAATCCTTTTTTCAAACGGATGATGTCGCCACGCTTTCCCATCGCCGCAATCTTATCATTGGGCGAGCGGTAATCACTCAATTTTTCCAATAAAACTGCGTGGTTTACAGGTATATTTCCGTACTGTTCCAAATCTATCATCATTTTTTTCAATTCAAAAATCGCAGCAAAGATAGTAAAATTTACACGGATAATCTGATTTTATTCGATTATTTATTCAGAAATCACTACTCTCATACGCCATAAAACGCCATAGCCTTGAAACGTTCTTTTTATTCGCCCGTTTCTATTTCATTTTGCTCTTACTCTAAAGCAAAAGATGTCGAGTTTCAAAGCTGTTTTGTCGGGCATCCGATGCGCCTGGTCGAAAAACAAAAATCCGTGTCAATTAACGATATACTTTTACGCAGGAATTAAAAGTAAAATTATGAATGCAAAAGTAATCATCATCATCATCTCTGTGCTTGCCGTATTGAAGTTGAATCTGGCAGCGGCGCAGGAAAGTCCGCAGAAATTCACCTTGCAGTGTAACTCTTGATTTATTATTGAACAACAAGTAAAAAGCAAATAAAAGATGAAAAGCAAAACAGTTAGAAACGCCGTAATTGCTGTTGCTGCAATTGGTTTCGTGTCGTGGAAGTTGCTGGACAACAAAGCCGCAATGGACAGGCAAGCCGAGCTGTCGCTCGAAGTTAACACCGTAGTTCCCGTTACGGTCAGCCAACCGCAGTACATGGATTTTGACCGGAGCTTCAGCGTCAACGGGCGCATACAGGCGGGAAACGAGGTGACCGTTTACTCGAAAGCTAACGGGACAGTACTCAAAAAATACCGTAAAAGCGGCGACGCCGTACAGC
>JAIRMH010000224.1 GCA_031258835.1 Tannerella sp. | reverse complement strand
ATATGTGCGCCGATGTCCGCGTATCTCCGCTTCATCGTGAAGTCCCCCCAACGAAACGCGCACATATTTCCTGTTCAATGCTTCGGCGATAGATTTACCGAGCGAGGTCTTGCCAACTCCCGGAGGGCCATAAAGACAGATAATCGGCGAACGCAGATCGTTCTTCAACTTAAGCACTGCCAGATGTTCAACGATACGTTCTTTCACTTTATCCATACCATAATGGTCGCGATTCAGTATTCGTTCGGCGCGTTTCAGGTTGAAATTATCTATGCTATATTCGCCCCACGGCAGGTTTATGATCGTCTGTGCATATTGCATTTGTACGGAATAATCAGGGGCCTGCGGATTCAGCCGTTCGAGTTTGGTAATCTCCTTTTCAAATATTCCACTCACCTCTTTCGTCCATTTTTTCTTTTTCGCTTTTTCGCGCAGTTCACTGATCTCAATATCATTGATATTGTCGCTCCCAAGCTCTTTTTGTATCGCTTTTATCTGTTGCTGAAGGAAATATTCCTTTTGCTGCTTGTTTATGTCTTCGTGCGTTTTCATCTGTATAGACGCTTTCAGTTCTATCAACTGATATTCGCGGTTCAGAATAAACAGCAAACGATAGGCGCGGTCTTTCAAGTCGTTGATAGACAGAAGTTCCTGTTTTACCCCCGCTTCTATAACAATATTACACGACGCAAAATTAATTAGATAAAGGATATTCTGATTGTTACGTATTGAGAAAATCAAATCCCGCGGAGGCTCCATAGTCGATGACAATATTTTTATCGTCAGGTCTTTTATCGTTGAAACGAGCGCTTCTAATTCACGGTCCTGCTTTTTAACGCGGGTATCTTCCAATTGTTCAATTTTACCGGTAAGATATGGATCCGTCTCTGTGATCGCTTTTATCGAAAATCGCTTCTTGCCTTGTAAAATGACCGTTGTCGTACCGTCAGGCATTTCTAACACACGCATGATTTCCGCTATAGTCCCAACATTGTACAAGTCGTCAAAACCCGGTTCTTCATTTTCCGGATCTCTCTGACAACAGACGCCTATCAGTTTCTTCTTTTTCACGGCGTCGCGGATCAGGCGCATCGACTTCTTCCTGCCGGCAATGACAGGCATTGCCACTCCAGGGAAAAGCACCATATTCCGGAGCGGCAATATCGGTAGCGTATTACCGACTTTTTCCAAACCATCGGAAAAATCTTCGTCTTTATCACATTCCATCAAGATAGGCACTGCTACTATCGTTTCATCAATATCCTCTAATGATTGCTGCGCATATATTTTAAACGCGTTCTTTTTATCCATATATAATATAATTTCTAAAAGAGGCGCAAAGATACTAAAAGTCAGGAGGAATACAAAATAATGATGAAATTTGGCTAAATCTTTTTTTAGGTACCGGTGAAAAATAGACTATCATACGACAAAGAAAGGCATCCCTGTTTCTGATACCAAAATTATTAGCGTATTAATAATTTTGTTGCATTTGATGGTTGAATCTGCACCTGCTTTTTTATTGTGTACATTATACGTATATTCATATTTTTTTCTTAATAGATAGTGAAATCGCGTGGTTTTATGACAAAACCGACACGTATAACGCTTTTATATTGGTTGTAGTTTAACAGATTTTCCCCATATCCGTTGTAATATTGGATAAATAGATATTGATTTTCCTTTTTATTGATTTTGAAACTGAGTTCCCATTGAGTATTGAACTTGAATGATTTTGTGCGCCATGTCGTCAGTAGGCCGGCATGGAAACGCCTGTTGTCGTTATAGTAATTGATACCGAAATGTCCGATGCCGTTGTATCGTAATATATCCCGGTTATTATCACTGTCGATGATCGGTGCCCAAAGTTTTATCTGGGTATTGATATTGTTGCTCATCATTAGATTTATGCCGAATGATATTTTATTCCAGCTTCGTGACATCAAACTGTCTTTTCCGTTCGATTCATGTTCGATCATAAAAATCGCTTTCCCGATATATCTGTTCCGATAAATGATAAGGTGTCCTAATCCTATTCCGGGGTTGAAATTCAGGTCGTGTACGGGGAGCGATTCTTCCATAACGTTCCAAATTGTTTTTTGCGTGAATTGAAGAAATAGATACGTATCAAAAGGCAGGATGCTTTTCGTCAGTCGGTGGCTTATGCTTAGCTGGAATTTCACATTTATATTGTTCGTTTTTATTTTTTGCCCTACCGGCATGCCTCCGATGAAATAGTTATCTTTGAACAGTGTAAAATAGTTGCCGCTTTCGATATCTCGGCGCACACTGTCGGCATTATAATGAGGGCCAAATTCTTTTATTCGTTCTTTTATAAGCATCCGGATGCTGTCTCTCCATTCCAAACCAATTGTTTTCAAGGATTTATCTTCAATTACTTGAGCCGGCAGGGACAAACTTACGGAAAGAATGAAAAATATACAGATGAACTTTGACATATTTCCTATAGTTGAAAATTTTGAACAATGGTGTTTTTCGGCAGATGGAGAAGTTTATGGTTTTATTTGTGATATTTACGCAGTTCGATTCTGAATGTGGAGCCTTTGCCTGTTTCGGAATTTTTCACGTAGATCTTCCCGCCGGGATATGATTCGATTATGCGTTTTACAAGTGAAAGGCCTAATCCCCAACCTCTTGTTTTTGTCGTGTATCCAGGGTTAAAAATTGTTTTGAATCGCGATTTAGGGATGCCTTTACCTGTATCCGAAATATCAATGTGAATTTTTTTTGTATTGATTTCCACGCGATAATTAATCCTGCCCTGTCCTTCCATCGCGTCTACTGCATTTTTGGTAAGATTTTCAATTACCCACGAAAAAAGAGAATCGTTCATTAAAACAAGCGCCGGTTCATCCGGCAGTGCTACGTTCATATTTACTTTTGGCGATACGCGCGTACTCATATATTCGCAGGAGGTTTTTATCGAATCGTTGATATTCAATGGCAGGAGGTCGGGATTGGAACCAATCTTCGAGAATCTATCCGCAATTATTCCAAGTCTTTTGACATCTTTTTCCATTTCTTTGAGATACGCACCGTCGACGTCTTTCGTTTTCAGATATTCGACCCATGCAATCAGGGAGGATATCGGGGTGCCTAACTGATGCGCCGTCTCTTTCGACAGTCCCACCCACACTTTGTTTTGTTCCGCTTTTTTTGCGCTTATAAGGGCAAGAAATGATAATACGATGAACGCAAATACGACCGACAGTTGAATATAAGGAAACATCAGTAGCCTTTTAAGAAAAACCGAGTCGTCATAATATAAATACTGGTCTAATCCGTCGTCAATCTTTATGACAATCGGGGGATTTGTCGTTTTAAATTCCTCAATTTTATTTTTCAGAAAAGTCTCCGGATCTTTTTCCGGGATGTTTATGTTTTTATGTAAACTCACAACATTATTCTCATCGCACAAAATAGTAGGAATGGAATTATTACCGTCAATAATTTTCAGGATAAGATTCATTAAGGTAAATTCCGTTTCGCCATATTTCTTTTCGAGGTCTTTGTAGCTGATAGGCGTTTCATTATCCGAATGATCGAGCGTATCGGGCGCCGTAAGGATATTCATTGCCTCTGCCCAAACCTCGGCCTTGTTACGTTCTTCTTCCGCTAATTTTCTACTTAATGAATTGGAAAAATAAACTGTAGCAATAACGATAAGGATTGCAATCAGAATAAAACTATAAGTCCGCCACTGTCTGGAATCGTAGATGCTTTTGCTCATAAAAGTAATGTTTACGAAACAAAAACGTGAAAAAGATAAATATATTGTGTATGGAGTATGATGAGAAAATGAAGTGACCCCGGTGCGATTCAAACGCACGACCTTCAGAACCGGAATCTGACGCTCTATTCACTAAGCTACGGGGCCTAAATCGTTGCAAAGGTATGAATAATCTGCGGCTCGGCAAAACTTATAGAAGAAATTTATATAAATTTTGGTTTAGTTTATCGCTAAACCCTTTTTTTCGCAGTATCGGGATCATGTTGTGGTAATCAAATAAATATTATTATATTTGCGGTGAAAAATAGATTCTTACATACAAATTCGGGTTTTGATATGAATACGGAAAAGTTTTTTACAGAAGAAGAAAAGAGAATATTTTTTTCTAAATACAGGGAACTATTTAATACACTTTCGGAAAGCCTGGAAAAAGATGATGTTCCAAAAATACGGCAATTACTCCGACCGGTTGTTGCACTGGAATGTTACAGCCGCGACCGTAACGGCGTCAACGGCTTGCTCCGAAATATCGAAACGGCCTTGATTGCAACAAAAGATATCGGGCTCAAGCGTACATCCGTGCTCGCGCTTATCTTATATCGTCCGGTACTGAAAAAGGCAATCACGACAGAAGAAGTCGAAATGGCATTTAATGCCGATGTTTCGCTTATTATCAACCGGTTACTGAAAACATCCGATCTTTATGCCCGCAATACGGCCATAAACTCGGAGAATTTTCACCGGCTGTTATTTTCGTTCGCCGAAGATGTCCGGGTAATACTGATCATGATTGCCGACCGTCTATGTATGATGCGTATGGGTAAAAATATTACCGAAGATAACGACCGCATAAGACTTGCTACCGAAGTCTCCTATTTATATGCGCCCCTGGCCCATCGTCTCGGATTATATAAGATAAAAAGCGAATTTGAAGATTTATCGCTCAAATATTTAGATCCCAAGCAATATTATTATATAAAGGATAAACTCAACGAAACGAAGCGTTCGCGCGACATTTATATTGAGAAATTTATCGAACCTGTCCGGAAAAAACTTCATGATGCCGGATTAAAATTCGACATCAAAGGAAGAATAAAATCCATCCATTCGATAAACAGCAAAATCAAGAAACAGAAGGTCGAATTTGAAGGCATATACGACTTGTTCGCCATCCGTATTGTCCTTGATTCCGAGAAAGAAAAAGAACGTGCCGACTGCTGGCATGTATTCTCAATCATTACCGACATGTATCAGCCTAATCCTAAACGTATGCGCGACTGGATTTCCGTGCCGAAAACAAACGGCTACGAAAGCCTGCATATCACCGTTCTGGGGCCTCAGAAACGCTGGGTAGAAGTGCAGATTCGGACGCAACGCATGGACGAAATTGCCGAAAAAGGCCTTGCTGCACACTGGAAATATAAAGGTGGACAGGAGGAACATGGGTTAGACGAATTTCTGGCCGACGTACGTGCCGTTCTCGAAACGCAAGGCGCAACTCCGATGGATTTGATGAAAGAGTTTAAGATGGATCTTTATCAGGATGAGATATACGTATTCACGCCGAATGGCGACCTTATCAAGCTCGGCAAAGGAGCGACCGTGCTTGATTTTGCTTTTGCTATTCATTCGAAAATAGGACGCCGTTGTATATCCGGTAAGGTAAACGGAAGGAACGTACCGATAAAATATGTGTTGAACAATGGCGATACGATAGAAGTAATCACCTCTCCGACACAAACGCCAAAACGCGACTGGCTGTCTTTTGTCGCAACATCCAAAGCACGCTCTAAAATAAAACAGGCGCTCAGGGAAGAATATGCCAAAAACGCCGAGTTGGCCAAAGAACAACTCCAACGTCGTATGAAAAATCGCAAGGCGGATATTGAAGACGCCGTGCTGATGAGATATATAAAGAAAAAAGGATATAAATCGGTCACCGATTTTTACGTTGATATCGCCGAAGGAAAATTAGACATAAACAGCGTCATTGACGAATGTATCGAGCAGGAACAAAAGGAAAAAGAGATGCTCGATCATACAGAGACGCGTAGCGCTGGTGAATATGTTGCCAACATTGAAGCAAAAGAATTGTCCACTCAACAGGATATTCTGGTGATAGACAAAAACCTGACCGGTATTGATTATAAGTTGGCAAAATGCTGTAACCCAATATATGGAGACCCTGTTTTCGGATTCGTATCTACGCAGGGCGTCAAAATACACCGCATGGATTGCCCTAATGCAACGGAAATGCGTACTCGCTTCGGATACCGAATCATACCGGCCGAGTGGAGCGGTAAAGGCACAAGCGGATATACCGTCACATTACGGATCGTCGGCAATGACGATATCAGCATTGTGACAAACATCACATCTGTGATCAGCAAAGAAAACCGCGTTTCTCTGCGCTCGATAAATATCGACTCTGTCGACGGACTTTTTCAGGGTACATTCACAATCATCATCCCCGATATATCCTCTTTGAAGATCTTAATGAAAAAACTTCAGTGCGTAAAAGGCGTCAAGAACATCCATCGTATGAACTGACCATAATACGCATCTATGATCGCCGCAACCCTATTTCGGAGGCTTTCCGATGCATAAATTGTACGGCCGCCTCATATTCGTTAGGAATAACGCCGTCAAGTATCGCATTTTTTATAGCCTCTTTAATTATTCCGACAGGTCGCGACGGCGGAATACCGAAGGTCTCCATGATCTCCTCGCCGGAAACAGGCGGCTGGAAATTACGAATGCGATCTTTTTCTTCAATATCCGTCATTTTTTCACGTACGGCCCGGAAGTTTTCAAGGAAACGGCGCACCTTTTCCGGATTTTTACTTGTTATATCCGCTTCACACAACTTCATCAGGTCATCTGTGTCATCTCCGGCATCAAACAGCAGACGTCGCACGGCAGAATCTGTAACATCCTCATCCGTAAGGCTTATCGGACGCATGTGCAACGAGACCATTTTCTGTACATATTTCATTTTCTCATTCATAGGGAGTTTCATCTTGCGAAAAATTCCCGGTATCATCTTTTCCCCTATGAAATTATGATTGTGAAATGTCCATCCTGCATGCTTGTCAAAACGCTTGGTTGCCGGCTTGGCTATATCGTGAAGGAGCGCACTCCACCTAAGCCACAGGTTATCAGACGTTTTACACAAACGGTCAAGAACCGTCAGTGTATGTGCAAAATTATCTTTATGTCCGATCCCTTCTTTTGTTTCAATGCCTCTAAGGGCGCATAGTTCGGGGAAAATGATTTCGAGCAATCCTGAACGCTCCAACAATTCGAATCCTGCCGAAGGTTTAGGCGACATGATGATTTTGTTTAGTTCGTCTACCATCCTTTCTTTTGAAATGATTTCGATACGTTGTTTATTTCGTTCTATTGCATCGAAAGTGTCCGGGTCGATAAAAAAGCCAAGCTGCGAAGCGAAGCGTATAGCGCGCATCATGCGTAGCGGGTCGTCACTGAACGTAACATCAGGATCTAATGGCGTCACAATGCGTAGATTTTCCAAATCTCCCAATCCGTCAAAAGGATCTGCCAATTCGCCATAACGCGCTTTATTCAGGCAAAGCGCCATTGCGTTAATCGTAAAATCCCGGCGATTCTGGTCGTCTTCCAGCGTACCGTCTTCCACGATGGGTTTACGACTGTCGCGACGATATGATTCCCGGCGTGCACCTACAAACTCTATTTCCCAATCCTGATTTTTCACCTGCGCCGTCCCGAAATTCTTAAATACGGACAGATTTGCTTTCGGTTTCAACATTTCTGCTACGCGCCGGGCTAATTCTATTCCGCTTCCGACCGTCACAATATCGATATCTTTTGAAGGACGACGGAGAAAAAGGTCGCGAACGTAGCCGCCGACCACATAACTTTCCAATCCGAGTTTGTCGGCGGCTTCCGAAATAAGATGAAAAATCGGCGCGGACAAATGTTTATCTATATCTTCCTGAATGTAATACATTAAAAATAACTGTTTTTTCGGCTGCAAAGATACTGACATTGTCCGATTTTACATAATCAAGTTTCAAATCGTGGCTGACATCCTGCCAATGTGAGGATAAAACAATTACCGAACGATGATACAACCCTCGTCAGTGTCAGATAACTGATTGTACGACATAAATTTTCGACAGCAGGCTTAGTTTTATCAAGAGCAAAAAGATCCCAAACCTCTTTTGTTCAAGCGGCTTCTCTACTTATCAATCGGAACAGGTTTTGCCTTACTGAAGTCCGGCCAGGGCAGCGCTTTCGTATCATAAGCCAATTGCGTCCATTTTTCAATCATTTCACTACGTTTTTCCGGATAAATTTCCGACAAATCATTCATTTCCGTCCGGTCTTTTTCCATATCGTATAATTCCCATTCATCTTCTTTTTGAGGATTGGCAGATACCAGTTTCCATTTACTCATTCGTAAAGCCCCATGTCCTTCGTGTTCCCAGAAAATAGCTTCGTGTTCCGGGCTTTTTTCTCCTTTTATGTTTTTAGCAAAACTGATTCCACGGTATTTTCTAACCGGAACATTATTCCGTGTTTCAGGATATTTCGCTCCTGCGAGTTCTATACAGGTAGCCATTATATCAATAATATGCCCTGGCTTATTATCGATTGATCCCGGTTTTTTTATCGCTTTGGGCCAATGAACAATAAGGGGAGTTGATATTCCGCCTTCATGGGTGAACTTTTTGTAAAGTTTATAAGGGCTGTTACTGGCAATAGCCCAAACCATTCCCTGACTGGCTCCTTTACGCGCTGAGTTTCGTCGCCATTCATTGTAATTCCATTTGGTGTTTTTGCCCCATTGGTATCCGAAAACCTGATTTTCCGGCTCGGCTGAGCAACCATTATCCGACAAAAATATTATAACAGTGTTATCCAGAATATTTTTTCGTTTTAAATGTTCCACTATCCGTCCGATATGCTCATCCATAATCTCAACTTGTGCAGCGTAAATTGCCCTGCGGAATTCAGTATCCAGTTTCGATGAATCACTTAATAAGTCCCACTCCGGCATTGTATTATCGGGGAATTTCCAGTCTTTTGAGACGATACCCATTTCCAGCATCCGTTCATACTTCTGCTTTCTTAATAATTCGTAGCCATCCTTATAACTTTCAAGGTATTTATCAATTACATCATCATGCGCTTCCAGTGGCCAGTGGGGCGAATTGAATGCAAGGTACTGAAAAAAAGGTTTGCCTTCGGCAATAGACTTATCTATCGACTCAATCGCTTTATTTGTAAAAACGTCAGTAGTATACCATTCCGTATCAGGAGAAGCGCCTAATGCAGGATAGTCATCTTCACTAATTACCATTTTCCCATTCTCGAACACTTCGCAATCGTTCAAAACCTTAAAATAACTATCGATGTAATTATGAGTACCCCAGAAATACTGGAATCCCCTGTTTTCTGGCCAACTATTCCTATCGTTACCAGCATGCCATTTCCCTGCCATTCCGGTGTAGTAGCCCGCACTACCAAGAACTTCCGCAATTGTAACACATGAATCATTAAGGCAGCCAAAATATCCATGTCCCATATTTGATCCGGTCATATGCCCGACACCAGCCTCATGAGGATACAAGCCTGTCATCAGGCATGCCCTTGTTGGACAACTTCTGGCCGTATTATAAAATTGCGTGAAACGAATACCTTCTGAAGCAAGTTGATCTAAATTGGGCGTACTAATTTCTCCACCATAACAACCTATATCAGAATATCCCAGATCATCCGCCATAATCAGTAATATATTTGGCGTATTATAATCCTTATTATTGGTACAGGATAATAAAGATGGCAGTCCAAGAGAAATTGTAAATAAATATTTATCCATTTTTTTTGATGTAGTTTAAATTAAGAGTAGCAGAGAAATCCGCTACTCTTAATTGAATTTTAATAACCGTCATTTTGTTTCAGTAAAGGATTAGAATCCATCACAAATTGTGGAATAGGATATAACTGATGATGCTTTTCAACATTGGTATATCCTCGTTGATGGGCAAATTCAATAAATTTACCGTGCCTAATTAAATCCCTGCGCCTTTTTTCTTCTGAATAAAATTCCCATCCTCTTTCTTTTAAGATATGGTCTCTTAATGATTCCTTTGTACTAAAGTCCGATAAAGAAATGTCTTCCAACTCTGCCCTGTTTCGAACCATGTTGATCAAATCAACAACTTCCTTAGCAGGTCCGTTCAGTTCATTTAATGCTTCAGCTTTTGACAATAATATATCGGCATACCGAATCACTACACGGTCATTACCATGATCACTTCCGTTGGCATTTGGATCAGGCCAATATTTCCATGACATACAATAGTTATCGCCCAGCAGCTGAATTGTTTTATCTTGAGTATCTATATAGCTTGTCAAAATAAGAGATTTACGGATGTCATTTGATGCAAATGAGCTGACAAAACTATCGTACAGACGGTAGTCGGAAGCAAAATTCTGCCAATTGCTTTGCCATTCAATTCCTGAAACCGGATCTTTCTTAAAATTGGGAGGCGTTGAAACAGCTATAAATCTATTTCCAACATCTGTGCTTTGAGAACTGGCCGGACGTACCCAAATCATTTCTTTGTTACCATCATTTTGAACTTTAAACATATCCGTATAAGTTGGGAAAAGTTGATAATAATTCATTGAAATAAGTTTGTCAGCCATATCAATACATTTCTGCCACTGTTTAGTATTCAAATAGAATTTGCATAGAAATGCCGTAGAGGCTCCTTTGTTGGCTCGTCCAAAAGCAACTTCATTTCCCGGATCAGGTAATACATTTGCAATATCAACCAATTCGGTTTCTATAAAATTATGAAGTTCTTCTTCCGAAGGGCGTGGTAATTCAATTGCTTCTTCAGTACTTTTCCTAAGTGGGACAGCACCAAAAAAGTCCCATAGATAATAATAATTGATCGCCCTCAAAAATCTTGCTTCTGCTAAAATTACGGCCTTATAATCATCGTCGGCATCCACATTTTGAATGTTTTCAATTACGATATTGGCATGGTTAATGGCTTTATAAGGAATATCGTAAAACCGGGGCAAATATCCATGGCTTGCATCCCATGTAAATTGAATGATCTGTATTGCTCTTCCATTTTCACCACCACCTGATTGCCATAAGATATCCGTACACATTTCTTGAATGGCATATCGGTCATTATCGTTGTATTCGGATAAGTTTGCCGTGTATGCATAGGCTGCAAACAATACGCTTTCTATTCCTTCTTTATATGGTAAAAAAGTATTGTTTGATAATTCTGAATCGGGCTTTTCTATTAAACTGCTTTCACAGCTTATCATAAAGAAAAGAGAAAGTATAATAACTGATACTGCTATATGATATTTATTTTTCATGACTTGAGTTTTTAGAAACTTAACTTGATACTTAAAGTGAATATCCTGGGAAGAGGATAAGCATTATCACTGACGCCATTCGTAGTGTCGATTGACGGATCTCCTATAAAATCGGAAAAAACAAACAGGTTTTGTCCGGTCAGATAAACTGTTGCAGCATTTACAATCCTTCCTCTTTTTATAAAATCGTAAGCAAACTGAAAACTCGACAATTTTATATACGAAGCATCCATAATGGTATATGAACTGTTTGCCGCCTTGTCTCCTAAAATTTTGGGTCTTACAAACGATGGATATTTATTAGTAGGATTCTCTGGTGTCCAACGATTTAAAAAGGGTTCTGCTATTCTATTTCTTCTGAAATTTATCGGATTAAATGTTTCAGCAACATTTTCATTGTATTTATTTATACCGGAAACAACTTCGATTACAAAATTCAGATGAAAATCCTTGCAGGTAAATGAATTATCCATTCCATAACTAAGTTTAGGGAATGAATTTCCAAGTATGACACGGTCGTCTGCCGTTATGATCTTATCTCCATTCACATCCCTGAATTTATAATCTCCGGGAGCCATATCATCTTTTGTGGTTGAGTAATCATCATTTACTTGCCATGTACCAACGACTTCATATCCATAAAATGATCGTAAAGGAAGTCCTTTGGTTATTATAGTATTGCCGGAAATGATGTTTTCAATATTTCCAATATCAAGGACTTCATTTTTGAGCGTAGTCAAGTTTAAATTTGTTTCCCATGTAAAGGATTTATTTGTAATATTGCGAGTGGTCAGCGTAAATTCCAACCCTGTATTTCTTATGCTTCCCACGTTTTGCAGTATATTTGCATATCCGGTTGATTGCGCGACAGGCAGGCTTATAAGCATGTCCGACGTCTTTTGGTTGAAATAATCTATACTCCCTTCCATTTTGTTCCTCAACAAGGAAAAATCAATACCAATATCGGTTTTAGCTGTTTTCTCCCATTTCAGATCAGGATTGGGTATTCTTGAAGAAGCGGTTGTTGAGGTCAGGTTACCATTAAAAACAACTTTCGGACCTTCCTGAAAAGTATTCAGGGATTGATAATTCCCTATATTCTGGTTTCCTGTTTCTCCCCAGCTGCCCCGTAATTTCAAAGAGTTAAAAAATTCTATGTTTTCCATGAATTTTTCATTGCTGATTTTCCATCCCAATGCCACTGACGGGAATATACCATATTTATTATTCTTGCCAAATCTCGACGAACCATCTGCACGTAAAGTTCCGGTGAGCAGGTATCGGTCGTTTAGCGAATAATTGAAACGGCCAAAATATGAATTGAGGGTATAACCGGATTTGTTGCTGTTCACTTCAGCGAAAGAAGGATCGCCTAAACCTAAATTGTTGGCTCCTGTTGCATCTGATGGAAAATTAGCAGTGGAACCATTTGTGTTGAATGCTGTAAATTTCTGCGTAGTAGCTCCAATTACTGCATTTAACGAATTAGCCTTAAAATTCTTTTTGTAGTTTATATATCCTTCCAGCAAATAATTCGCCCGGACTCCTGATAGTACGCTGGCAGTTCCTCCTGTTCCGGCGCCTAAAAGCGAAAGGCGGCTCAGGTAAGTTCTCCTGAATTCGGAAGTTGTTTCTACGCCTACATTCGTTTTTATCGATAGAGAAGGAATAATAAAATATTCAGCAAAAAAATTACCAATAGTATTATATCTGTTGGATTTGGAATTAATTCCGTTAGCGATAGCTAATGGATTATCGATAGCAATCCAATTGGATAATGAATAATTTCCATCTTTATCTGTTACAGGTAATGTGGGGTCATAATTTAACGCAGAGTTAATCACACCTGCCCATTCGTTGTAGCCTGAGCCATACGGTATGTATTTTTCATCGGTATAAGTATTACTAAGGCGTACCCCTAACTTTACAATGTCATTTATATTGTGGTCTAAGTTTATCCTTGCTGTAATACGCTTAAAGTCATTATTAATAATGATGCCGGGCTGCGATAAAAATGATAATGAAGTGAGATACCTTGTATTTTCACCCCCTCCTGAAATAGAAAGATTATGGTTGGTAACGATAGAATTACGGTTAAAAATTTCTTCCTGCCAGTCCGTACCATTACCTGCAAGGGTTACTCTTTCTGCTTCGGATGCTCCTCCTGCATCAATTATGGAGTTTACAGCATCCATATACTGTTGTGGACTTAGCAGAGCATATTTATAAGAAGGACTTTGAATTCCCACAGAGGCGTCATAGTTGATGCTAAGTTTACCTTTTTTGCCGGTTTTGGTTGTAATAAGCACTACTCCGTTTGCGGCTCTTGCCCCATATATGGCTGAAGCTGATGCATCTTTTAAAACTTCAATGGATTCTATGTCATCCGGATTTAGAATTCCTAAAGGAGAGCGGGGAGTAAAACTTCCGGAGAACAAATTTCCGCCTCCGGAGACAACGCTGGTATTATCCATGGGTATTCCATCAATTACATATAGCGGAGCAGTACCTGCATTAATTGAACTGGCACCGCGAATAGTCATTGATATGCCACCACCCGGTTCGCCACTGTTCTGAACAACTCTGGCACCTGCTATTTTCCCCTGAAATAATTGTTGTATGTTTGTATTTAAACCGGTATTGAAATCGTCGCTTTTTATGGCGCTTACCGCTCCGGTAAGGTCGCTTTTCTTGACGGTTCCATAACCTATAACCACCACGTCTTCCAACATCCGGGTGTCTTCTATCATTCTTATTATAAGAGGCTTAGTAATAGAATGGATACTGATTTCCTGCGTAATATAGCCAACGAAAGATATTTGCAGCAGGGCATTCTCCGCCACATTCAGGACGAAATTTCCTTCCACATCCGTTACTATACCGTTGGTCGTACCTTCTTCGATGACGTTTGCGCCTATGACAGGTTCGTCGTTTATATCGACTACTTTGCCTGTTATTCGCTTGCCTGATTGCTGCAATCCGGCTTCGAAATATTTCGACGCGTCAGGTTGTTGTTTCGACAGAACAATATATTTGTTTTGAAATTCATAGTTGACATCCGTATTCTGAAAAAATTCATCGAGGAATGTAAGCAGATTCCCTGATTTGTTTTTCAGGCGGACGACCCGTTCTGTGTCGACGTCGTTATTTCGGAACAGTACCAGAAATTCCGTCTGATTTTCTATGACCGAAATAAGTTGCCGTATACTAATCTCGTTCGTTTTCAGCCTGATATTGACGGTCTGTGCATCCAAATTTCCGGCAATCAATTGTAACGAACATACAAATAGTAAAAAAACCATGTTTTTCATAATTCTAAATGAATCTTTTGAATAATGATTTTTAATAATAAAGATTTGAAATAAATTTTTAAAGTTCATACCTTTGCTCAATTTTAAGTGAATACTAAATTATCAATTAACGTGTTTGCTTGATTTGGCCGCGGCAAAGCGTTTCCCCCGCTTGCCGTGGCATTTTTTTGTTTCTACCGGTTGTGTTTCATAGGCATAATGGATTAAAGTTCGACTTATGTTTATTTGGTAATTGTTACCGTATTATTTTCTTCGTCTATGGTCATTTTGAATTTATGAATTTGCTGCATTAGGCGGAGTATTTCACGGATGCCGTCGCGCTGACGTAATTTCACGGTATAGCGCCATTGCAGTATGGTCGCGTCCTCTACGTTTATTTTTATGTCGTAATAGAGTTCAAGTTTTTTCAGTATGTTTCCGATGCTTTCGTTTTCGAAACTGTATATTCCTTTTGTCCAGAGGAAACGTTGCGGGTTGGGAATCTTTGTTACCGATATTTTCCGTCCGGCGACAGTGGCTTCGTCGTTCGGTCGAAGATATACGCCTTTATGGTCGTTTTCGTGCGCATAAAGTTGCAGGCTACCTTCTACGAGACTGACGCATGCAGACGTTTCGCCCGGATAGTGGCATATGTTGAACGAGGTGCCCAATACCCTAATTTTCATGTCGCCGGAGGATATGACAAACGGCTTCTTCGTATCTTTAGCCACGTCGAACCATGCTTCGCCTTCAAGGGATACCTGTCTTTCGTCGCGATGAAATGTAGAGGGATAAGTGAGTTTAGTACGGGCGTTAAGCCATACGACGGTACCGTCTGCCAACGTCAGGCTCACCCGCTGCCCGGCAGGGACGTACAGGGATTGCATGACTTCGTCCGCATTTTTATCTGTCGAGAAATAAAGATATGCGGCGCTCCATGTCCCGACTGTCATGAAAAGGATGACAGCAGCATAATGTAGTGTGCGTGTAAGCCGTCGGCGAACAGACTTGCGTCTGCGTTCATCCATGAATATTCCGTATTTGGTACGTGCCTTTCCTTCATCGCCTTCGACCGGCGCTAATTCCAACAAAGCCAGCATCTGTTGATGACGGACAAACGCCGCTTTCAACGCCGTATCTTCATCCATCCTGCGCAGCAGTTCAAGACGCTCGTCTTGGGACAATTCTCCCTTAAAATATTTTATTATAATATTATTCATAACGTATATACGAATTAAGAGTGTAAATCCGCCAAAAGAAATTGAAAAAAATCGCTTCCTGCAAACAAAATTCGTGATAACAAAGATCAAAAATTTAAGTATATGCCTTTCTATCAGTAAATTAATCCTCCTACCAATAAAGTATAAACAACAACAGCGGCAGGTGATCTTTTAGTTCCTGTTTCAGTTTTTTGTAGGCGATGCTCATCTGTGTTTCGACGGTATTGATAGAAATGTTCATTTCGCGGGCGATGTCTTTTTGCTTTTTCCCTTCGAATTTGTTTTTCACGAAAATTTCCCGACATTTTTCGGGCAGCGCATTAATGGCGTTCATAATAAGATCTTCGATGCTTGTTTCGGAAGATAGCAAGTCAAGTTCGAAAGCTTCTAACGAATCGAATTTCAGTTGCATCTCACGGCGGGAGATCTCCTGCATTGCGTTTTCCGCCTCGCGGACTACAATCTGATGACGGAGGAAGTCTATACACCTGTTTTTAATACTCGTGAAAAGAAATGCCAGCAGATGTTTTTTTTCATAGAACAACTCATGTCGAATTTCCCATATATCGGTAAAAGCGTCCTGCACGATATTTTCCGCATCTTCTTTATGCACTGTATATTCGCACGCAAAACGCACCATTCCGGAGTAATGCGACAGATAGATCTTTTCGAAATTGTCCCGAAAAAGCTGTTCCGTATTTTTTGTTTCATCCTTCATAGTAAGTAAAGTTCTTTGAACGTGACTTGTCCTAAAATTTCATTACAGATTATGGTACTTTGTCCTGCTATACTTGACATTTTTGTTATAATCCTGATATGCCTTTACAGTTCGCAAAAGTAATCATATTTTTTGATTTGATTATCATTTGACTTGATTTTGGAACGGGGAAATTCCGCTTCACCTTCACCTTCGCCTTCGCTCCATTCCCCCGTTCCAATGCTACTGTTGTTTTTATTTCCTGTTCGTTCTTTCATGCCCGTTGACGTGATGATAATTTTTCCATTTGCGTTCCGTTTTAATGCCGGTTTGATGAATTACTTCCGGCACCATATACCCAGTGCTTTGATGCGGTCTGCGATTGTTATACAAATCAATGATTTTTCCGGTATAAGCAACCATACTCTTCCAGGAATCAGGCTTGTTGTCGTATAGCCATTCTGTTTTCAAAATACCGTTGCTACGTTCCTCAATGGCATTTTCCCGCGGGTCGCCGTTTTCCGTCGTGCTGATGCGTACTTTGTGTTTGGTAAGCAGTTCGACGTATTCCCTGCAACAGTATTGGAAACCTCTGCCAGGATGATGGATAAGCCACGCCCGCCTGTCTTTAAAAGTGCGCAAAGCCATTTTTAATGCGGCAAGCGTACCCGTTGTCCGCAGGTTACGTGCCAGATTCCAACCGACAACTTTGTGGAAACAGGCATCCGTGATGAGCGAAAGGTATGTCACTCCGCTGCCGCCCGCTTCGACATATGTTATGTCGCTTACCTATAACTGATTGGACGGTTTGAGATAGACCAGCAGTTTTCTTGAATCCATTTGCGAAAAATCTTTTCTCGCCTTGCGTACAAGGCTCAACACAACGTCTTCTTCTACCGCCTTGTCCGCAACATAGTGTGAACGCTCATAATATGCCTGACGGCTTTTGCCAGACAGCCGACAAAGAGCATCTGTCCTGTATGACGTATGTTCCTGTCTCATCTCAAGGACTGTCTGGTACCAGTTTTTTTTCTGATGTTGATTTTCAACTCTCTTTCGGCAATCTCTATCATCTTGCCGAAACTCTCTGACCGCATCTTTTCTATTGCCAACTGCTGTTCCAATTCTTTGATGCGTACTTTCATCTCTTCCGGCGACAGTTTCTTGTTTTTTCCCATCCGTTTCGTTTCTTATTCCACAAATTTAACGCTTTTGCGATATAATGTATTGGGATGACATTCATTTGCCTGTACCCATCGGAGTGTTTTCACATATAGAATATTCAAAAAAAACAATAAATTATTTGTTTGTACGAATTTTATTCGTACACTTGTATCCATATTTTAACTAATTAAATTTTACAGATATGAAAAAAATTGTTTTTACTTTATTAAGTATGATGGTTACATCCATCATGTATG
>JAIRMH010000266.1 GCA_031258835.1 Tannerella sp. | reverse complement strand
CCCTGTTCGGGGCGCGTCAATCCCTGCGGCCATATCGGGCGGTCAGTCCAGGCATCTACGTGTGTTACTTCGCCGATGGCGCCGCTCCATATCCATTCGCACACCTCGCTGACCGTATCGTTGCTGTGACCTTCGTTCCCCATCTGCGTCACCACGTTATAGCGGCGGGAAGCTTCCAGCAGTATGCGTGATTCATAGACCGAATGGGTAAGCGGTTTTTGCACATAGACGTGTTTTCCCGGTTGCATGACAAGCAGGGCGCATACGGCATGTGTATGGTCGGGCGTGGCAATGACGACGGCGTCGATGCTTTTGCCCATTTCGTCCAGCATCTTGCGGAAATCCACGTATCGCTTGGCATTCGGGTAGGTGTCGAAACATTTTTTTGCATATTGCCAGTCAATGTCGCATAGGGCGACGATGTTTTCCGAGTTCATGTTGTGCAGGTTAACGGAACCTTTACCGCCGACGCCGATCCCGGCAATGTTCAGTTTGTCGCTGGGCGCTGTATGTCCCAAGCCGCTCACGGCATGGCTCGGCACGATGAAAAACATTCCGGCCGTGGTCGCCGATGCCTTGATAAATCGGCGGCGTGAAATAGGGGTATTCAGGATATTCATGGCGTATTATAATGCTTTGATTTTAATATTTCTAAACCAAATTAATGCTTGGCCATGTTTTCCCTGGAAGCCGATATATCCTTTGGTCGGCAGTTCGGCATACGGTTTCGGCAGCCATGACGGAATCTCCGAGCCATCGGGATTGGTTTTCCCTGAAGTCCAGAGACTCATGTCCATGTTGATAATTTTTTTTCCATTCAATTCCACTTGGATATTTTTCCCTTTGGCTGTAATTTTCATTTTGTTCCATTCGCCCGGCTTTTTCACTAATTGAAACGTCGAAGGAGCAAGATGTCCATATACGGCGCCACAGGAACCGGTAGAGGCAGTCGTGGTGGAAGGATTACAATAATCGTCAGCAATTTGGATTTCGACAGCATTGGGTATCCAGTCATTTTTATCCGTACAGTAAATTACCACGCCGCTGTTGGTGCACTTATCATTCTTGAACTCCAATTCCAGTTCAAAGTTCTCATACATTTTGGAAGACCAAATGGCCTGATCGGCCGTAGCGGAGATAACGCCATTTTGATCAATTGACCATACGGAACGATCGCAGTCAGCATTAGACAAATCGGCGCTAAACAACGGCGACCAATTTTGTGAAATCATCATTTCCGGGAACAAAGCGTACATACATACGCTGCAGATCATACTAAAAAAAATCTTTTTCATGATATGTAAATGTAAATTAGAGGGACTTTCTTTTTATTTGTTTCCAAAAGCACGAAGTCCCATTTGGCGCTTTGGGAAACAAGTGACAAATGTACATGAAATTTTCGACATTTCACACAGACCAATAAAAATATACGGCAAAATTTATAGGGGGGGGGATGTGATACAATTTTGTCATATCTGCAAAAAATACTATCCATAAGAAAAAAATACCATAAACGTGGTATTTTCAATGAATTAGTATACCCGTATCTTTGTATCGTCATTAAATTAAAAATGTAAGCAAAATATGTACCGGATATATTCGAAATTAGCAAAAAAGAGATTGATAATCGTTCTTTTGTCAAAAACAAGCCGATGTTGCAGGTCTTTATTTTTTGATCGATAAAGAAATAAATTTTCATAAAAAAAAGAACGCCTTTTTTCTCCGGCGGCAACCGGTATCGAAAGGCGTTCTGTAAATACAAAAAATTATTAGCATGACAAAAGTATTATATTTAATTGGAACATCCAAGAAGTCCCTGTGTTTTATTGTTTTTTTAATTGCTTTTTATGGCAGTATCCTGTCGATATCAGCCCAGACGTCGATTCGGGGAATCGTAGTTGACATACGGGACAATGAACCGGTTACTGGCGCTGCCGTATTAATCAAAGGCGGTAAAACGGATGCCGGTGCGGTGACCGACATTGATGGTAAGTTTGAAATCAATGCACCCTCTTTGCCGGTTACCATTGTCGTTAGTTATATTGGCTACAGACAGGAAGAGATTGACGTCTACGAGCAACCGTCCGAAGCGATATTTATCTTGTTGCAGGAAAGTTTTAACGTGTTGAACGAAGTGGTCGTGATTGGATACGGAACACAAAAGAAAATAAACTTGACGGGCGCTATTTCGACATTGGGTGATAAAGCGCTGACAAATCGTCCAATCACTAATTCCACTCAAGCGTTACATGGTATTAACGGAGTATATGTTAATCAGGTAAAAGGGCGACCCGGTGCCGATGGAGCGACGATCCGCATACGTGGCGTCGGGACATTGAACGATAATGCCCCGTTAACGCTTGTCGACGGCATGGAATATCCTTTGGATGCCGTTAATCCGAACGATATTGAAAGTATTTCCGTATTGAAAGATGCCGCTTCCGCCGCCATTTACGGAAACCGTGCCGCCAACGGCGTAGTCCTGGTTAAAACCAAAACGGGAAGCCTCGGTAAGACGCAAATAGATTATAATGGGTATTATGGCGTACAGACAGCGACGTTCTATCCGAATGTCGTAACAAACGCCATTCAATATATGGAAGGAAAGGACCTTGCACTGAAAAATGAAGGAAAACCGGCAGAATATGGTGAGGCGCTTATCGAAGAATACCGGCAGGGTACGGATCCGTATATTTATCCTAATACAGACTGGTTTGACATTATGTATCGGACGGCGCCTATTCAGGAGCATAATCTTAGGGTTTCCGGAGGTTCGGATAAGGCGCTGTATTCAATATCGCTCGGATATCTTGATCAGGATGGTATATTGTTGAATACATGGGCGGAAAAATATACGTTAAATGCCAATATCAGTTCCGAACTCACGAGGCGGTTGACGATCAGCGCGGGTATTACCGGAAGTTTTAATAATGTGCGTGAAAGTGCTTACACAGCAGACGAAGGCAATGGCGAGGGCGGTATCATGGGTTTACTCTATCGTGGATTGCCCATGCAAGTGCCGACACTTGCAAACGGTGCGTATGCCGACCAGTGGGTACGTGTACCCGGGCATAATTTTTTCCGTAATCCGTATGCTTTATCGTATGAAGGTTTTCGTAAATCCAATACATTAAGAAATTTGGTAAACCTAAGCGCCGAATATACATTTCCTTTTGATATAAAATATAAAATCACAGGAGCTGCAAATTTCATGAATGAAAGTGAAAAATACGCTTATCCGCAGATTCTTTTGGAACATCCGAAAACGCATGTGCTTACTCCGATGGGGAATATTCCGTCGCGTGGGGTAAGGCAATATGCGCGTACGGCATTGAATTTGACCTCATTCCAAACACTGAACTGGGATAGGAACGTCGGACGCCATGATATGTCGGCTCTGGCGGGTTTCAGCCTTGAATCATTCGATAATGGCAACTTTAATGCATACAATGAAGGGTATTTGGGAAACGATCTGACAGAACTTAATGCGGGCAGTACAGCGCCTGCTGTCGCAGGTACATCTTCGCAGTCGCGACTGGAATCTTTCTTCGGACGATTTCATTACGGATATAATGATAAATATATTGTAGAAGCCAATTTTCGCTATGATGGCTCATCTCGTTTTGCGAAAGGACGCCGTTGGGGGTTTTTCCCCTCCTTTTCAGGAGCATGGAGAATAAGTCAGGAAGCGTTTCTTCGGAATGTTGAATGGATTAATAATATGAAAATCAGAGTGTCGTGGGGTAAATTGGGGAATCAGAACATATCTTTGTTTAGTTATGTTAACGCAATATCATTAGGCCAAAATTACAGTTTTAACGGAACGGTAGCCGGAGGGACGGCAGTAACTCAAATTGCAGATCCTGCCATCACATGGGAATCTACCGGGATATCCGATATAGGTATTGATGTGGATTTATTTGCTAATCGGTTGTCTTTGGAAATAGACGGGTTTGATAAACGGACTACCGACATCTTAAGGCAGGTGAATGTTCCGTCGCAAGTAGGCAATCTTACCGGTCCTTACAGGAATATCGGCAGCGTGTCGAATAGAGGATTGGAACTGACTTTGAATTACCGTGACAGAATCGGACGGTTAGGTTATTCTTTCGGCGGGAATGTCACCAGGGTGAAAAACAAGGTGCTTGACATAAAAGAAAACATTTATTACAGCGGTGTCACCATCATTCGGGAAGGTTATCCTATCTATTCTTTCTTCGGGAAGCAAGCGGAAGGAATTTTCCTGACAGAAGAAGAAATAGCGCAACATGCAAAACAGGGTTCCGGAGCAGTGCTTGGAGATTTGAAATATCGGAATATTTATGATGAGGACGACATAATTGATAATAATGACCGTACAGTTATAGGCAGCAGTATCCCTGACTACACATATAGTTTTACCGTTGGAGCTGACTATAAAGGATGGGAACTGACTTTGTTTTTTCAGGGTGTAGAAGGTATTAACACCTATGTAAGCGGGAATTTGGCATTCCCTTATGTGAACGGCGCCGGTGTCACCCCAGAATGGCTGACGGATTCGTGGACGCGGGAGAGACCTGATGCTTCGTTGCCTCGGCTGACGACGTCAAGAGGTTACCCTGCGAATTTTGAAACTTCCGATTTCTGGCTGAAAGATGCATCTTATCTGCGTCTTAAAAACGCTCAACTTTTGTGGACTTTACCTGATAAATATGTGAAAGCCACCGGGATAAACAAAATTAAACTATTTGTCAATGCACAGAATTATCTGACATTCACGAAATTCAAATTAGGCGATCCCGAACGGGATGTTACCCGCAATGGGATGATTGATTATCCGATTGCAAAGACGATTTCCGGTGGTGTCAATATAACTTTTTAACGTTAAAATTTGTACAAGATGAAAAAAAGTGGAATCATTATATTATTTTTGAGTTTATTACTATCCGGATGTTCCGGTTTTTTAGATACTGAGCCGTCGGATAAATATATCCAGGATAATTACTGGCAAACTCAGGAGCGCGCTGCGGCAGCCCTTAACGGAGTATATGCATCGTTGATGAACAGTGGAGTATATGGGGGCGTTAATCCTCTTATACTTGAGAATGTAACACCCAATGCATATCATTATCAAGGTGATGAGAATCTTATCGTTACGGGACGGCACAATGCAGCCACAGGTTTGTTCAATACTACGTGGAATAGAGCATATGAAGGAATCGGCAGAGCGAATAATTTTTTAGGTAATATAGATCGTGTTCCTATGGATGAAGCGTTGAAAAAGCGTTATATCGCGGAAGTGCAATTTTTGCGGGCAGTATACTATTTCCCGTTATGGAATCTTTTTAATGGAGCGCCATTGATTTTAGACCCTACTGATGCGGCAAAACAGGAAGATCTTCCACGAAACTCCGCCGACGAGTTGCTGACACAAATTCTTAAAGATCTGGATGAAGCGATTCTTGCGGATGTGTTACCCAAAAGTTATTCCGGCACGGATAAAGGACGCGTTACAATAGGCGCGGCATTGGCTTTTAAGGCCCGAATATTGCTATATGCCGGCAAATGGTCGGAAGCGGCCAATACAGCCCAAAAAGTAATAGACCTGGACGTATATAGTTTATTTCCGGGGTATAGGGAACTTTTCTATTTGGAAAATGAGGGTAACGATGAAGTGGTGTTCGATATTCAATATAAATATCCCGAATTTTGCCACAGTTTTGATATGACGCTCGACGAATATAACAATGTAGCACCTTTACCTGATTTAGTCAACGACTATTATGCTATAGACGGATTGCCTGTTGAGGAATCGGATAAGTACGATCCTTTAAATCCGTACGAAAACCGTGACCCGCGACTACGGCAAACAGTCATTGTGAAAGGTAGCCTGTTTAAGGGTAAAACGGTGACTGAAGGGCAGTTTCCCCGTACCGGATACGGACAAAAGAAATATACCGTATATAAAGATGACGAACCTAAAGCTACTATTCGTGCGGGAGATTCGGAGTTGAACTACATATTTATTCGTTATGCCGATGTACTGCTGATGTATGCCGAAGCGAAAAATGAAGCTGACGGGCCAAATGACCCCAAAATTTATGAATGTCTTAATAAAATCAGGGACAGAGCTGGAATGCCTCATTTCAGGGAGGACCTGAGCCGGGAGGAATTACGTGAAGAAATCAGACATGAACGACGAATCGAACTTGCAGGTGAAGGCTTCTATTTTTATGACATTCGCCGGTGGAAAATTGCCCATGAAGTGATGACCGGCAATGTATACAATGACGAGGGCGAGAAGATCGAATCGAGAACATTTGATAATCCGCGTGATTATTTGTGGCCGGTACCTTCAACGGCTATACAGGAAAACCCTAATCTGCGACCACAAAATGAAGGATACGGAATTTGATTATTAAATTTATATATATGAAAACAATAACTGAAATTATCGGAACAGGCTTTTGTTTGCTTGCTGTCAGTGCTTGTCATGAGCAAAAGGATGCGGTGAAGCCCAATATCATTTATATTTTGGCAGATGATCTGGGTTATGGAGATTTGGGTTGCTATGGTCAGAAAATTATTCAGACTCCGAATATTGACCGTCTGGCAAAAGAAGGAGTCCGGTTCACTCAATTTTATTCGGGATGTACGGTTAGCGCACCCTCCCGTTCGTCGTTAGTTACGGGGTTACATACCGGACATTCGCCGATCAGAGGAAACAAAGGCGCACCAATATTAAGTGGAAATGGGAGGCACAATGAAGGACAACATCCTCAACCCGCATCGGCCTGTACGATTGGTAAGATGTTGCAGGCGGGCGGGTATGTCACCGGATGCTTCGGGAAATGGGGATTGGGTTATCCGTTTTCCGAAGGCGCTCCCGAAAACCAGGGTTTTGATTCCTTCTTCGGATATAATTGTCAAAGTTTGGCGCATAATTATTATCCTTATTACCTGTGGAGCAATCAGGATACGGTTTGGTTGCGCGGTAATGAAGGCAATGGAAAAGGAGAATATGCGCAGGATGTGATTCATCGGGAAGCGATCCGTTTCATCAGGGAGAATAAAGACCGTTCGTTCTTTGCGTTTCTGACTTATGTCATTCCTCATGCCGAATTGGTGACGCCGGACGACAGTATTGCCGACATATACAAAGGTCAATTCTCCGAAACGCCATGGACAGGCGTTGATTCCGGCCCGCGATACAAACAGGGGCCTTACGGAAGTTCGGAGCATCCCAAAGCTGATTTTGCATCAATGGTTACCCGTTTGGATGCATATGTGGGCGACATAATTCATGAATTGAAAAGATTAGGGTTAGACAAAAATACCATCGTCATTTTCACTAGCGATAACGGCCCGCATATTGAAGGTGGCGCCGATCCTCATTTTTTTAACAGTTACGGTCCATTGAGAGGCGTCAAGCGCGATATGTATGAAGGAGGTATTCGCGTGCCTTTTATTGCCTGGTATCCTGAAAAAATCAAGGCTGGCTCCGTCAGCGATCATGTAGCTGCTTTTTGGGACGTGATGCCCACATTCGCCGAAATAACAGATACCCGGGCCGCCGCCAACACGGATGGCATATCCTTTTTGCCGGCGCTGTTCGGAGAAAATGAACAGCGACGTCATGAATATCTTTATTGGGAATTTCATGAACAGGGCGGTAAAATTGCCGTGCGGAAAGACCACTGGAAGGCGATCTGGCTGAATGTGGGAAAACCCGACTCTACCATTGTTGAATTGTATGATTTACGTAACGATCTGCATGAAGATCATAATCTTGCACCCCAGCGTCCCGAAATTGTCGCCGAACTGACTGAAATCAAGGATCGTTCGCGTACGCCATCCGAAATATGGAATTTCGGACGCAACAACTAAAGATGAATTATAAACAAAAAGGAACGCCCTTGTTTTTCCGGCGGCAACCGGTATAAAAGGACGTTCCGTACATTACTACTTAGCATGGCAAAAGTATTATATTTAATAGGGACATCCAAAAAAAAATATGGTTTTATCATTTTTTTACTTGTCTTTTATAGTGGTTTTTCGTCAGTATCTGCACAGATATCGATTCGAGGTGTTGTGGTTGATAAACGCGACAATGAACCGATCACAGGCGCTGCCGTATTAATCAAAGGCGGCAAAACGGATGCCGGCGCGGTGACCGATATCGACGGTAAGTTTGAAATCAATGTAGCATCTTTGCCAACTACCATTGTCGTTAGTTATATCGGTTACAGGCAGGAAGAAATTGACATTTACGAGAAACCGGTCGGGGCGATTATTATCCCGTTGCAGGAAAGTTTTAACGCATTAAATGAAGTGGTAGTGATCGGGTATGGAACGCAGAAAAGAAGCGATTTTACCGGCTCGGCGACAACCGTTCCTTCCGAATCGCTAAACCGCGTCGTAAGTTCGTTTGAGCGCACGTTGCAAGGCACAGTCTCCGGTGTGCAGATTACGCAAAACTCCGGCCAGCCGGGAGGCGCCACCAGTATTCGTGTTCGTGGAAGTAACAGCATCAATGGAGGAAACGAACCGCTGTTTGTGATTGACGGTTTTCCGGTGTATAATGATAACAGTCTGGTTTCATCAAATGCCGTATCCGGTGGAGATATAAATGCTTTAGCAAGTCTTAATCCGAATGATATCGAGTCGATAGACGTATTGAAAGATGCCTCGGCAACAGCTATATATGGTTCGCGCGGAGCGAACGGCGTGATTATGATTACGACTAAAAAGGGGAAAGCCGGCAAAAGCGTAGTGGCCTGCGACGTTTCGTATGGCGAGCAACGCGTGATACATCCAATCGAGGTGATTACGGATTCAAAAGCGTGGGCGCGGGTACGAAACGATGCACGCGTCAACGCCGGTAAAACACCGTTTTACACGGAAGAACAGATTTCCGCTTTACCGGAAGGCGTCGATTGGCAAAAGGCAGGTTTCAGGAGCGCTTTGATTCGGAATCATCAGTTGTCTATTTCAGGAGGGAATGAAAATACACGTTACGCTATTTCCGGCAATTATTTCGATCAGGAAGGCATTTTGAAAAATACGGATTTTCAGCGCTATTCGGCGCGAATAAACTTGGATCAGCAAGTTTTCGCTCCTCTGAAAGTCGGTACAAGTTTAACGGCCAGCAAGGTGCAATCTCAGATCGCCGACGGAGGCGTCGTCAAGGCATTGTTGCTCATGCCTCCGGTTGTACCCGTCTATGATGCATCAGGAGAATATACCTATCAAAGCGAATTTGAAAGTCCTTTAGGTAATCCCGTCGCCACGCTGGAGAAGGAGATAAATCATTCAACGACGTATCGTTTGTTCGGGAATATATATGGAGAATATGATTTTGGGAAAGGTCTTTCGGCGAAAGTCTCTTTCGGCGCCGATGTAATTACAAACAAGGAAAACCGGTTTATCCCTTCTTCCATCTATCAGGGAGCCAATTCGACGGCCGACAGTAAAGCGACAATAGGTAGTAAGACATCGTTTTCGTGGCTGAATGAAAATACGCTAAGTTATGTAAAAACGATTCGGAACAATCACTCGCTCACATTGCTGGCCGGTTATACGCAACAGGTTTTCCGGTCGGAGAGGGTGCTGGCAGGTTCGCAGGGATTTGTGACAGACCTTCTTACTTATAACGATTTGGGTAGTGGAAGCATATATAACCAACCCGGATCATCATCCAGCGAATGGGCGTTAAATTCTGTTCTCGGCAGGATAAATTATGCATACAAAAGTGCCTATTATGTGACGGTTACAGCCCGGGCGGACGGATCCTCCCGTTTTGGGAAAAATGAGAAATGGGGTTATTTCCCTTCGGCTGCATTGGCTTGGAATTTGACGAATGTAAGTTTTATCAACCTGCCGAAAATAATTACTAACCTGAAATTGAGAGCTAGCGCCGGCATCACCGGAAACCAGGAAATAGGTCAGTATAATTCATTATCTACACTTGCGGATAATCTTTATTATTTCGGAGGAAGTCCGGCGGTTGGTTTTTCTCCGAATCGTATCGGTAATCCGGATTTAGGTTGGGAGAAAACAGCCCAGTATGATGTCGGAGTTGACGCTTCTCTTTTCAAAGACCGGCTGACGATTGTGGTAGACGGGTATTACAAGAAAACTACCGACTTGCTTTTGAACGTCCCGCTACCTTATACTGCCGGCCAGTCGGAAGTATTACTGAACTATGGGTCGGTAGTAAACAAAGGTTTTGAGCTGGAAATAGGCGCGAAACTTCAATTCGGGAAAGTCTCTTGGGGCGGAAACCTGACGTACTCCGTCAATCGTAACAAAGTGTTAAGTTTAGGGAAAGACTCGGAAGAAGATTATATTATCAGCGGAGTGAGCATTGCAAAAGTAGGACAGCCACTGGGATCGTTTTACGGCTTAAAAGCCGACGGCGTTTTCCAATTGGATGATGATATTGCCAATCTGCCGGTTTACCTGACCAAAAATCAGCCCGGAGACCAGCGATATGTCGATATCAATAACGACAAAAAAATTACTGCCGCCGACGACCGTGTGATTATAGGGAACGCCGAACCGGATTTCATCGGAGGGTTTATCAATCATTTCGATTACCGTAATTTTGACTTGAATATCTTTTTTCAGGGATCTTAT
>JAIRMH010000257.1 GCA_031258835.1 Tannerella sp. | reverse complement strand
TCTTTCGTTATGCCGGCGCCGTTATAATTCGGGTATGCCAGATTCCCTTGCGGGTACATGTCCACACCCTCAACGCCTTGAAACAATGCCGAAAGATCGAAGCCTTTGTAATGAAGCGCCGGTTGAAAACTGTATGTATATCCGGGAATGGTGCGTCCCGTAATGATCCGGTCTTCGCTGTCGATGACGTTATCGCCATTGACATCCCGATACTTGATATCTCCCGGAGCCGTATTTGCCGACTGGAAAGCATGCTCCGCAACTTCCTGCTGCGTCTGAAACAATCCTTCGGCATCATACAGATAATAAGAATTTACCGGAGAACCTTCCTTGATGATATACATGGCGTCGCCATCGTCGCCACGGTAAGTATATTGAACATCGCCGTTAAGGAAATCCACATTGTTGCGGACAAACGCAATTCCGGCACTGATGCTGTAATCCACCCGATAGAAGCTATTGTTATAAGATGCGTTGATTTCCAATCCTCTGTTGGACATGTCATACAGGTTAGTAATCGGACCTCCCAGGTCGCCTACCTGTGCAGGGACATTGATTCTTGCCAGAATTCCGGACGTCTTTTTCAGGTATGCATCCGCTTCCAGACGGAAACTGTTGCGCCAAAGCCCTACGTCAATACCGACATTCGTGATGGCCGTCTTCTCCCATGATATTTTACTGTCCGACAAGGTGGTTACGGCAGATCCCGCTACGACCGTATTGTTGAAACTGTATCCCTGATCCGTATTGATGGAATTAGAATAACTGTACAGTGCGATATTCTGGTTTCCCAATGAACCCCACGACGCTCTTATTTTCAGATTACTTATTGTGCGGACATCTTTCAGAAAACCCTCCTCGCTGATCTTCCACGCACCTGACACGGACGGGAAAAGCCCCCATTTATGTCCTCTTGCAAAACGGGAAGAACCGTCGCGGCGAAGATTCACTTCCAGCAGATATTTGTCTTCATAACTGTAGTTAACCCGCCCAAAGTACGACATCAATGTAGACAGGGAAGACGTGCCTCCTACATTTTTGTTGCTGGTCCCGTTATTCAATTCCGTGAGGTCGTTGCCCAAAAATCCCTCAATGTACGCATAGAAGTCGGACGTATGGAAACTCTCGCGGCTGAATCCCAGCAATAAATTGACGGTATGCCTGCCGGACGTTTTTTTCCAGTCAATAGTCTGAAAGAACGTCGTATTCAAATTATTGAGGTCTGTCCGTTTGGCGCTTCTTGCCGCATTTTCGGTATCGAACCGTAGCGCTTTGGGATTCGCCATATTGGTAGGGTCGTACAGCAGGATTTCCGGTACGAAGCGACTGGAAAGTTCATCGTATTTATTGACTGCCAGATTAATTTTGTATGTAACGTCAAAAGGAAGTCTTGCTTCGGCAAAAATATTGGCAAGCAGATGTGATTGCCGGGTTTCCAGACTGCCTTCCACCGCCTTTGCATACGGATGCCTGAAAACATTGTGTCCGGGCGTAATAAATCTTGAATCGCCATACTCCCCAGTACTCAATATATTGGGATAAAGCGGCAACGCCCTGGTCAGGTCGCCGATCAGATTATCTGCGCCCTCTGCAGGTTCGTGGCGCGTCCACAGGTTCACCAGCAGATTGGCTCCGATGCTTACACGTGGCAATACATCGGCTGTAACGGAGGTGTTCAGCGAATATTTTTCAGCGTCGGTAGCGATCAGCACTCCTTCCTGATTCAGGTAATTGGCGGAAATAAAGTAATTCAATTGATCGTTACCGCCGGAAACGCTGAAATTATGTTTCTGTGTGACTGCCGTACGATACAAGATGTCGAACCAGTTGGTGTTGGGATAGACGTCGCGATCGGTGGCATTGCGCCATTCGTCAATCACGGCGGAACCAAACACAACCGGCTGTCCTTCATTGACGGATGCCAAGTCACGCGTTTCCATCCAGTCGGCCGTATTATCCACCACATCGGGCAGAAAAGTGGCTTTGTCCAGTCCGATAGAACCGTTGTAACGGAGCGTAGCCCGGCTTTTTGTTCCCCTTTTTGTTGTTATCAGGATGACGCCGTTCGCGGCACGATTGCCGTAAATAGCCGCCGAAGCCGCATCTTTCAATACCGAAATACTTTCGATATCTTCGGGAGTAATATCTTTCAGGCTGTATTCTATTCCGTTGACCAGTACCAGCGGATTGTTGTCGCCCAAAGTCCCGACGCCACGGATGCGGATAACGGCGACGTCATTTCCGGGTTGTCCCCCTTCCTGGTTGACATATAAACCCGTAAGTCCCTGCAATGCCTGTGATGCATTCGTCAGGGGTCTGTTTTCAATATATCCGGCATCGGCAGTTGATACGGCGCCCGTCAGGTTTACTTTCTTCTGCGTTCCGTACCCCACTACCACCACCTCATTCAGGAGGCTGAAATCTTCCGTAAGGTAAATCGTTATAAGTTCCGATATTTCATAAATGTCGATTTCCTGAGGTTTGTAACCGAGATAATGAACTTCGATAACGCCCGGTAACGGCCCGATATTCAAAATAAATTCGCCGTTGATGTCGGTGACGGTACCCGTTCCGGATCCGCTTCCCTTCACGATGACGGACGCTCCGACAATCAATTCGTTCGTCTGACTGTCGATTACTTTTCCTCTGATGGTTTGCGCAGACACACTGTTTGAAAAACCGGCCGCTATCAGCAAAATAACCGGGAAATACAGGATTTTTTTGGAAGTTTCGGCTAAAAGTAATAATTTTGTCATACTAAAAATTGCTTTAGTAGAGTATCCCTTTGACTCCCAAATGCCCATCGGAAAAAGAGGGATGCTCGTTTTGTTTTATTTAATGTAAATTGACGGAGCAAAGATACACTCTGTCTGTTTGATAAAAAATACCCTATTTATGGTATTTTTTCCGTTATTTCCTTTTGTTTATTTAAAGAATATGATGTTTCGCAGTGCGAGGAGGGCGTGTCTGTCGTCTGCGAGGTCCAAAACGCTCCGGTAAAAAAACACAGTATCACACCAAGTATGGTTAAATGCGTTTGATAAAAATTATTTTTTTTATTCATCGAAAAGAAATTTTTTTCCTATCTTTGCACGACTAACTTAAATTCACATAAAAAAGAAAGGAGATGCTGCAAAGATAAGATAAAAATTAATCAAATAATTTTCATGCCGGGCAGGAAATTATCAAAAAGAGGATGGAGGTCGGTCGTCTTCCAATAACTCTTTTAGCTTGTGAGTAGAAAATAGTTCAAATCAAGTTTACAAAAGCCGTAAGGCGTATGACCAAAAAATTATTAACAATTAATTATAGGCCTTTCATGTTTCAGTCCTTATAGTTGTCCATAGGTAACCATTATAGGGAGAAAACTTTTTCCAAATTCCCTAAAAAATATGAAATCAACATACTTTTTATTACTCATACTTTTAACTCTTTCCTGCAAGAGAGAAGTTTCGTTAATTGAAAACGTTTACGGAAAACCGGTATTTTTATCCTCGACGAAGGTAGATATTCCCATTGACAGCGTCACTATTAACTCATACGACAGGCTTTCTACTTACATACACAACAATGATGATTATATCCTTGCTTATAATTATATGACTCATGCCTTAGACAATTTCAACGTAAATAAACAAACCGTTTCCCATATCGAACTAATGTCTGAAGGCCCGGATGGAATCAACGAAATACTGGGGTTCCACGCTCATTCGGCAGACAGCGTTTGGATATACAGTACAAACATTATATCGCTTATTGACTCAACAGGCAGAGTAAAAGAACGGATAAACATACCTTCCCTAAATGATGGCGTTCCCCTTATAATGACTAATTTTTCTATTTGTACGTCTAAACTGTTTTATAATTCCGATAGAAACTCTCTGTTTTTTTTGACATTATCCGTCAGAAACGAAAAAGACGTTTTTTTCGTAACAGAATTCTCCCTGCCGGATTATTCTACTAAAACATATCCTGTAAATACCATCGCAGAAAAAGATTTTAGAAATGATTACGGGTGGAAGCAGGCTCCGAATGTAACGTATACCAATAAAACTGTCATTTACAATTTTCCTGTCGAATCGAATATTTATGTCATAGATCTTGAATCCGGTAAAACTTCGATTTACGGAGGAAAAAGTCGCTATACATCAAACGAAGTTTCGAAATTGGGACCAAATTTCGACATGTCGGGCGGCGAAAAGCATATTAACGAGAATGTGCATTTTTTCGATATATTGCACGACCCCTTGAGAAACACATATTACAGGTTACATCTTGACGGCATTGAATATAACGCCCAGACAGATTTCCGCACTACTTATTTAAGTAAAGACCTATATCTCATGGTGTATAACGAAAAGTTCGAAGTTATTAACGAAACGAAACTCGACAGCCGAAAATACAACTATTTCAATTGTTGGGGCATGTTAAGTAAAGGATTGTTCATTGCAAAAGATAACGAATTAAACAATGATACGGATTTCGAATGCTATCAGATAGACATATTCAATATAAAATGAAATATTTTTATAACGCCTGTAAAGTCGCTCCGATCTTCGGAAAAAAATATTTGTCTTTACCAAAAAAAAACTTCCGAACGGATCCTTTATGACAATTACAATTCTTTTATTTTAAAAAATATCTTATCTTTGTTCGCATTAAATTATGTTAGATATATTCGATATGACGTTTATAAATATAATCAACAGACCGCTGTCCATCTTGCAACGAAAAACAGCCGCCATTAATCTCAAATCCCAATTTATGGAAGGATTGGTTTTAAAGTACGGCTTATCAGTAAATAATAGAAATACCTGTTCTTCTGTAATATCATTTTCTACTTTTCCGGTTCAATATTCAAGCGTAACGCCATTCCATACGTCCCCGAAAACACGTCGTCCCTCCACGACATACTCTCTTCAAGCATTGAAAAAAGCTCCTTCGCCCCAGGATCAAGGGTCTTCGCCCCAAGACCAATACTTTTCGTCCCAAGGCCAAGAATCTTCATTTCAAGATCAAAGATCTTCGTCCAAAGACCAAGACTTTTCGCCTCAAGACCAAAGCTTTTCGTCTTGGGACGAAGATTCTTCGTTCCAAGACCAAGGCTTTTCGTTTCAAGACCAAGATCTTTTGCCCCAAGACCGAAAGATTTCGGCCCAAGATCAGAGTATTTTATATTTATGGCAATGTGATGCGGGTACGGGAAACGGAATAACGCCTGAAAATGTCATTATAAATCGCTAACCATTAAATGATAAAAAAAGAGCTATGAGTCATTATCTACCGGTCAACAATTTAAAGTTTGTAAACTTCGTGCACAACATCCGCGCGCAAGTGGTTGCCAACCATTCCCGCTGGGGAATCTCCATGTCGGAAATTACTGTGCTGGATCCGTTGATCTCCGCATTCGACGCGGCCACCCGGATATCCGAGAATCCGGAAACCCGTACCTCTGCTGCCATTTGTAAACGCAACGAAGCCCGAAACGGGCTCGAAGCACAGTTGCGCCCCTTCATTCAGGGACGGCTGATGCACAACCCGTTTGTCACCGACGACGACCGGATCAGTATGGGACTGCCCGTACACGATAAAATACTGACGCCCTCGGCCGACCCGGTCAAAGCGCCGGTGCTCGAAGTGCGCATGTTGGCGCCCGGCGTTCTCAAAATTATATTCGGAGGCGCAGGCGAAAAGAGACATGCCAAACCTAAAGGCCACATCGGGATAGAATTTCGCTGGATGCTTGGCGATAAAGATCATCCGCCCGTAGACTGGTCGGAACTCCTCCACTACGAATTTGTCCCCCGTTCGCCGCTAAAGCTCTCTTTCGAGGGAAACGACCGCGGCAAATGGATCTACTTCGCCGCCCGCTGGGAAAACACCCGCGGCGTGAAAGGCCCCTGGACGGAAATCTTCTCCGCCGTCGTCCCGTAATCAGCGGTTAGCGGTTGAATTTAAGGAATCGAAAGAAAAGCGTTTTTTGAGTTCGTGGCGGGAATTGTGAACCTCTGTGTATAAGTTTTAATAGTTTCGGACATACAGCATGTTACCGCTTAAGATCGTGTTGTAGCGACGCAGCCCATATTCTGAGATGCCTTC
>JAIRMH010000190.1 GCA_031258835.1 Tannerella sp. | reverse complement strand
TCATCCAATGCTTTCTACACCCTTACTTGCGAATACCTAATTCTTTGATAATCGAACGATACCGTTCGATATCGCGATCTTTCAAATAATCCAACAAGCGGCGGCGTTTACCTACCAGCATTTTCAGCGAACGTTCAGTGCTATAATCCTTCTTATTTAACTTGAGATGCTCAGTTAAATGCGAAATACGGTAGGAAAACAATGCTATCTGGCCCTCCGACGAACCAGTATCAGTGTTAGACTTTCCGTACTTTGCGAAGATTTCTTTCTTCTTTTCAGAATCTAAATACATAATATCTGTTGTTTGTTTAAATTGCGGTGCAAAGGTAAATATTTTTTTCGCTTTTTCAAAAGAAAATCCTAACTTTGCGGGCAATTATTATATTCTGAGTAGAACAGTGGATATTTCAATTGTTATTCCTTTATTGAACGAAGCGGAATCGTTGCCTGAGTTGCACGAACGGATACAGTGGGTGATGGATCGTGGACAATTTTCGTATGAAATTATTTTTGTGGACGATGGCAGCACGGATCATTCCTGGGAAATTATCAAAGATTTACACTGCAATCATCCGGAGGTCCGGGGCATTCGCTTCCAACGGAACTATGGAAAATCGCCCGCGCTGCATACGGCTTTCCGAAAATCCCGTGGCGATGTAGTGATTACGATGGACGCTGACCTACAAGATAATCCCGATGAAATTCCTGAACTGTACCGGATGATTAAAGAAGAGAACTACCAACTGGTCTCCGGCTGGAAGAAAAAACGTTACGATCCTATTACCAAAACCCTTCCAACCAAGTTATTCAACGCTACTGCCCGCGCTTTTTCGGGAATTAAACTCCACGATTTTAACTGTGGATTGAAAGCTTATGATAAAAACGTGGTCAAAAACATAGAAATTTATAACGACATGCATCGGTGGATTCCATTTCTGGCGAAAAACGCCGGATTTACCCGCATCGGCGAAAAGGTGGTACAGCATCAAGCCCGGAAATACGGCCATACGAAATTTGGCTTAGATCGTTTCGCAAATGGATATTTGGACTTGTTTACACTATGGTTTCTGTCAAAATTTGGAAAGAAACCCATGCATTTCTTCGGCCTGATGGGTAGTTTGATTTTTCTGATAGGCTTCCTTGCCGTATTGATTGTTGGTGGAATGAAAGCGTGTGCTCTGTGCAAGGGCATTCCCGCACCGCTCATTACGAATATGCCTTACTTTTATATTGCGATTGCTTGCATGATTATCGGCACACAACTGTTTCTCGCCGGATTCATTGGAGAACTAATTACCCGCAATGCTCCGGAAAGAAATCAATATGCCGCTGCCGAAGAGTTAGAGTAAATTGAAGGCGTAGCCGATCCCTACATAAAACAGATTATAGCTATCGTCATCTTTAATGGAACTGTAACGCCAGCCACCATTGACGCGGAAGTTATCGGTTACATTCACCTTCAGATGCCATCCGATATTGAAACCTAATAAATTATCGGCATAAGACTCTTCCCTTCCGTCTGTTAAAAAGGTAGTTTTGCCTTTATGTAAATATTGTACACCCAACGAAGGTCCTGTGGCCCACGATTCCATATTTATCAGGAATAAACGGGCGTCTAAATTGGCAGAATATAACTTCAGCTTTTCCATTACGTCTTTGTTATAGGCAGCGGGTTTGTTCACATTGGGATTCATTAACCCCGTCAAACTAATTTGCAGTGGACCGAATATGGTGTACGACAGATTACAACCATAGAGAGGGGCCTTATAATAAGTAATATAACCACCCTGTAATCCTCCGTAAAAATCGCCGGCCTGAGCGTATGCCTGCACAGAGGAGAAGAAGACCAAACATAAAATAACAAACGTTTTTTTCATTTTAATTTATTGTTTACATTGTTCAATTAAAAATATCGTCCATCACTCCGGGCGAATATTTGGATTCGTCAATGATTTCCCGCGCAGAGAGACAAGGATTACTGTACTTTTCAGGAATAAAAAATTGCTCATTCGGCGAATAACCCAATTGTGAGTCGGCAAAAACTTTTTTTAGAAACAAGCCCATGACCGGCATTGCAGCGCGGGCGCCCTGTCCCATGTTCATCGAAGCGAAATGAATATCAGGATCGTCGCCGCCCACCCAACATCCGCCCACCAAAGAAGGGGTGAAACCTACAAACCAGCAATCGGAATTGTCGTTGCTCGTTCCGGTCTTGCCACCCATGGGGGCCATTATTCCCTGACGTAGACGCATTCCAACCGCAGTTCCTTCATCGACTACGCCACGCAACATACTCAGCATTTTATAATTTGCATCTTCCGTAATTGCTTCATGTATTTGTGTAGAGAAAGAGGCGATAACATTTCCGTTCTTATCTTCAATCCGATTGACGAACATGGGCTCAACCCGCATGCCGCCATTGGCAAATGTAGAGTAGCCGGAAACCATTTCTTTAACGGATACCTCACAAGAGCCCAAACACAACGATACTACGGGGACTATCGGCTCAGAGAAGCCAAATGAAGCAATCAGCATATCCTTGAATGTGTAGGGATTTAATTGTCCCATCAGATAAGCTGAAACCCAATTGTCGGACTGTTGAAGTCCCCAACGCAGGCTCACCATTTCGCCGATATGAGTTTTAACCGTATTGCTGGGCGTCCAAAGTTCACCGGTTTCCGTAACCAGGGTTTGTTCTACATGCAATACTTCATTACAGGGCGAAAAACCGCTTTCCATCGCCAGGGCGTACAAGTAGGGTTTGATGGTCGAACCAACCTGACGTTTGCCCATGCTCACCATATCGTATTTGAAATGCTTGTAATCAACACCTCCTGTGTATGCTTTTATTGCTCCCGAATGGGTATCCATCACCATAAAGCCGGTGCGAAGAAACATTTTCATGTAACGAATGGAATCCATCGGCGACATGATCGTATCCTTTAGTCCTTGCCACGAAAAAACCTGCATTTCGGCGGGTGTACCGAAAACTTTCCGTATTTCCTGCTCTGAATGGCCTGCTTTCTTCAAAGTGCGATACCGATCGGTTTGTTTCATCGTCCGTTCCAGAATTTTATCCACATCGGCTTTGTTCAGCGAAGAGGAATAAGGTGCCGTCGAACTCTTCGCTTTTTCCTTGAAAAAAGCCGGTTGCAAATAACCGCCTACATGTTCCGTTACCGCCTGTTCGGCATACGCTTGCATACGGGAGTCGATGGTGGTGTAGATTTGCAGACCATCGGTATAAATATCGTAATTCGTACCGTCGGCCTTTTTGTTTTTGGTGCACCAGCCGTAAAGTGGATTGCTTTCCCATGCCAGCGAATCTTCAACATAGCGGTAACGCGTGGGATAATTTCTGCGTTCCGGTTTTTCAGCCATCATCATCTGCCGCAAATGTTCCCTGAAATACGGGGCAATGCCTTCGGTATGGTCGATTTTGTGGAAATGGGTCACCAACGGTAGTTCTTTAAATAGACGACACTCCTCCTGGGAAATATAGCCGTTTCGCCACATCAAATCCAACACTACGTTCCGTCGGCCACGAGTCCGATCTACCTGTCGCAATGGATTGTAATACGAAGGATTTTTACACATACCAACAAGGGTAGCAGCCTCTTCGACCGACAGATCTTTGGGCAATTTCCCAAAATATACCCAACAGGCCGACTGTATGCCTACCGCATTATAGAGGAAATCAAATTTATTGAGATACATGTTAATGATTTCCTCCTTCGTATAATACCGTTCCAGTTGCACGGCGATCACCCATTCGATCGGTTTTTGAAAAAGACGTTCCATCACGCTGGATGCACGCTCCGTATAGAGCAATTTGGCCAACTGCTGAGATATTGTGCTCCCACCGCCGCCGCTTTTTTGGAACAGTAGTCCCCGTTTAACAACAACCCGCATCAGAGCGTAGACGTCGATTCCCGAATGTTGCATAAAACGGGCATCTTCCGTGGCAATCAACGCCTGAATAATGGCTGGCGAAAGTTCTTTATAATTGACATGAATACGGTTGTCCTTACTCTGCGCATATGTCCCCATCGTTTTCATATCGACCGACACAATGCGGGATGCATACTTATCTATCGGATTTTCCAGATCCTCCACAGGAGGCATGTAGCCTATCCGGCCTTGAACAATCATCCAGAAAAACAGGAAAACAGAAATCAGGACAACTCCGAGTGTTATCCAAAACCGTTTTACGAACTTTCGTTGATTCTTCGTCATGTTCTGCGTGTTCGGTGGTATAACCTCAGTTTACCAAAGCAGTTCCTGAAGTTTTTTCGCCAACTTCTCTCCCCGCAGCCCTTTGGCCACGATGACACCTTGCGGATCAATTAAAACAGTATTCGGAATACCATGTATATCATACGTTTGCACAGGAATGGACTGCCAGAAAGCACAATCCGACAACTGTGGCCAGGTACTTTGTAATTCTGCAATGCCTTTTTTCCACGATTCCACATCTTTATCCAGAGAGTAACCTACAATTTCTAAATTCTTATCTTTATACCGACCATACAATTCAACCAGGGCAGGCATTTCC
>JAIRMH010000170.1 GCA_031258835.1 Tannerella sp. | reverse complement strand
GGCCGGCGTCCTTCGCCGTGATGATAGGGGTATGAGCGACGCCGTCGTAAGTGACGCTCGTCTGCCCGCTAACGTCAAAATCGTCCGGCGTTAGCATCAACGTAGCTTTGTTGATGACGAGATTTTCGAACCCCCACACAGCGTCGGATTGGTAATTTTGGTTCGAAGCGTATGCAACGACAATATAGGTACCGGCATTGATGGGAGGGGAGGAACTCCAGGTTTGGCCGTTGTTCCAGTCACAATATGCTATTGAGACGTTCAGGCTGGCGTCCTTCGCCGTGATGATAGGGGTATGAGCGGCGCCGTCGTAAGTGACGGTCGTCGGCCCGCTAACGTCAAAATCGTCCGACGTTAGCATCAACGTAGCTTTGTTGACCGTAAGTTCGATATCGAACGTCGCGGAGATAGTGGAACTTGCATCAGAAACCGTCACCGTGACCTCATACTTTGTTCCGCCATTAACCGTGAGACCTCCTTTCGGGAAGACGGTAAAGGTAGTTTTGTCGTTCGCCGCCAAATCCGTAATCAAGGTTGGCGAAAGATCGAAGTCGCCGGCGTTTGTACCGCTCAATGCGATGGTAAGCGCACCCGTAGCGGCGTTGCCTGTATTTTCTACCTCTACCGGTAATACACTCAACGCCGGATCATAACCGTAGTCAAGTGAGAAACTTTGGGTACCAGACTTATCCAGCGTGAGCGCCGGCTGCGCGTATGCCTTGCCGCCGAATAATGTCAGCAGAAGGACGGTCAGGAAAGTAACGACCGTCGTTGTCGTTTTGGAGGGGACGCGACGTTTCGCTGCTCCGCCTCCTTCATTGTGCCGGGAACCTTGCCCGAACAAACAGAGTTCAAAAATGTTTTTCATCGTTTTTACGTTTAAAAAATTAGACATTCGTAATTATATTCTTCTCTTATTTTGATTCGCGATGCTATATGACATATATTATATAGCGTTTTTTCGTCTCATAGAAGGTTTTATCTTGCAAATAATTGTGGAAACACAATAGAGAATACCAGGATCAACAGACCGGCAACCAAAATGAGAACGGTTGTTTTTCCGACGCCTCTCCATTCTTTCAGGAGTATCCCCCATACGTTGCTGAACAAAATATCCAGCGACATGAGGATACACCACGAGAAAGCCAATAAGACCGGCGAAGATTTCATAAAACTTTTTCCTGTCTCTAACCCGAAAAATTGGCTGTACCACAGTAATCCTGCCAAAGCGCAGAACAGCAGGTTATTCATCCATTTGTTGGCCGGCAATGAAACGTAATCTTTAAACGTTCTGTTTTTTGCGTTTTGATAAAGACAATACGTTGCATTGGTAACAAATCCGCCCAAAGTCACAAGGAACACCACCGGCAAACCGGCAAAGAGCGCATTGACGCCTTTCGACAAGGCGGCCTCCCTGATTGCCTGGCCCGAATTTAGCCCCAATGCGAAGCAGGCGCTCATCACGCCGGAAAGAAGGGCTATCAAAAGACCTTTTTTCAGCGCAAAATCCTTGACGGCTTTTCTCCGATCTTCTTCGCTCATATTTTTCGACCGCAGACTTCCAGCATAACCGATAATGGTAATCCCCACCATGGAGATACAAACCGCTATCAACAGAATCAAACCGTTGCCCCTGAGTAAGTTCTCGCCTTCCTGCAGGGCGGGAATCAGGGTGCCAAAAGCGGAACAAGCGCCTAATGCCAGCGATTGCCCCAATGCGATACCAAGATAGCGCATACTCAAACCGAACGTCAGGCCGCCGACGCCCCACAATACGCCGAAAATAATGGATTTAAACGCTCCGCCTTCTTTCCGGAGTTCTAACAGATCCAACAAACCGCCGCCCTCCGGAACGGCAAGCAAAGAGCCGAGAACGGGAAATACCAGCCATGCAAAAATGCCTTGCACTAACCAGAAACTCTCCCACGACCAGTCTTTTATTTTCTTGATAGGAACGTAGGAACTTGACTGTCCGAAACTACCTATTGCAATGATAATTAGAGCTACTAACAGGTTCATAGATGTTAATTTTATGTCTTTTAATGTGCAAATTCAAACAGATAACTTAATCGTCCCATCGGCATGACGCTACCCGATTTGTAATAGTCCATGATATCGGAAGGATTTTCCACTCCCATGGCCACTTTAAAGTAGAACTTGTTTGCGGCGCTCAACCCGACTGCCGACCGAGGGACAGACAAAAGAATTGCGTCGTCGTTACGGACAATCCGGGCATTGCCCTGTTCCGTCGTCGCAAATCCGCTTGAAAATTTACCCACCGAAGCTTTGTCGCCGTCTATTTTCCTGCCTGCAACGTATTCGTAGCTTTCCCAACCTTTTACGCTTGGATCGCCGGTGCCGATAAACACATTTAAGTAGTTATCGCTATTCGTATTTTCGCTGAATTTATCCTTCCCTTTGATATAGAAATAAAGGTTTTGCGTATCATACGATACCCGAATCTCCTGCAACTTATTTTCGGGCGCCACTTGTGTGTAACGCACCGTTTTGGCGCCGCCAAAAGCGTCGCGCACCATAAATTTCTCGTCTGTATTGCGGACAACGTATTTTACGTCATTCCATTGCGACAAGGCGCCTGACAAATCAATGGTTTTGGCTTCGTTCGTTTCCCCGTCCGCCTGCATACCTTTGTAGCGGCGGATATTACGAATCAGTTGAAGGTAAAACGCATCCTGATACCCTCCGTTCATCGGCTCGATATCGCGCGAATATTCCTTGTTTGCGGCGTCGCACAGCATGTATTCTCCATCGTAAGGCTGTTTGTATGCAATCCACTCATTCCATCCGCCAACGGAAATCATGGCAGGATCGGCGGCAATCGCCCGATCCCATTGCGATTGGAAGAAAGTCCCCCTGTCGACGTCGGCGGAGATATTCTGCTTAGAGGTCACATTCCAGCCGCGTCCCCAATTTTTCCAGTTCTCGCGGGTTAGTGAAAATGACATCGGTACCATCGGGTGGCTTGCCACCGTCACGTTCATCACCTGCGACTGCGCATGCAGGGGTTGAGGAAAACTCCATTCTACCCAGGGAAAACCGTCAGGATAAACAGGATCGGAAGGCCATTGCGGTTTCAGAAAATGGAAAAAGTCAAGGATTTCCGGCGAAAGTGTACCCGGATTGTATGCGTTGTCGCTACGCGACGCCGCTTCCTTCAAATCGTCCGCAGCATCGGTATAAGCGATGATCGCCGGTTTACCGTTCATACGATACCATGTATCCGGATACCGGTTGGGCTGGTACAACGCCGCATACAAGCTTCTTACGGTCTGGAACGAACGAGAATGAGTATAAAATACTACTTTCGGCGGGTCCCATCCATTCTTTAACATTTCGTCAATCACCGCGCAGATCTTCAGAAATACATTGGAATATATCAGTGCATTGGTCGTGTCGAAATATATGAAATCGACGCCGGCTAAGGTAATCATCTGCATTTGCTTCCGGATCACCCATTCGTCGTCGGAATTGTAGTATCCCCAAAGCGGTTCGCCCCAATAGTGCGCCTGACCGTTGGGACTGATTTTCGAGTCAAGCCAGTCGAAATGAGTAAGGATTTTTATGCCGTTGGGCAGCGCCGCAATTTTGGTAGCGTCATAGATATCCGAAGCGTATGGCTGGCCAATCCATGGCCAGAAGAACATCCCCACCTGCCGGTCTTTTTTGAATGCCGAAACCGCACCGAAACTGCGCCCGAAATGATCCACTCCTACTATTTTGAAACCGTTGTTTTTGGTAGCGGGCGCAGGATCGACGCCACCACCCGGATTGTTCGGATTTGGATCCGGGTCCGGATTCGGGACCGGGTCTGTATCCGGTTTTTCTGTATCCGGTTTTTCGGGTTCAATAAATTGGGGTTTGGAGCAGCCCGACAACCCACCACAAAACAGCATATTAAATACAATTAGAAATACAACTATTTTTTTCATCTTCGTTTGATTTTCAATTCTAACTATCACTTTAATTTCAACATATAACGGGGTGTCGCCATTTCGTTGCGAGGCACGAAGCAATCCGGAACCATACACAATCCCGGATTGCCTCACCCTACAAGTTTGCTACTGAAAGGACGTCGCCGTTTCATCATTCATTACTGTTTTCCGAACAACACTTTCCGCATGAAACGCGAGGTTGCCACCGCATCATTCTGCTTGACCAGCGCGTCGATTTCGGTCATGTTTTCTTCGACAATCCGTTCGAACGCTCTTACCCAGTGGATGCTTTCGGCGATTGCGTCCGTAGCGTCTTCGCGGTAGGGGTACTGATCCATCGAAAGCCAGCCGGCATAGCCTGTCTTCTTCAAGTGATACAGCAAGTCCACATATATCGTACTGTGTACCGAGCCGACGATCATATCGTCGTCCCACGAACCGTGATTGTCGTTGAAGTGCATGTGAAACAGCAAATCGCCGGCTCGCTTGGCCAGCACGACAGCCTCGGCAATGTTTTCACCTGCCTCGAAGCCGTGTCCGGTGTCGATGCAGATACCCACGTTCGGACAGCCGGTTTCCTTCGCCGCCAGAATAGTGTCCGCCATTCGTGCATGGTACGAAAAGTTGCGCGGTTCCTTCGGTTTGTACTCCAGCGCGAACTTCAACGTCGGGAACTCGCCAGCAAGCGCCGCCGTACCTTCGCACAGCCACTCCCGCTCCTGATCGTAGTCGGCGGTAAGCAAGTAGTCGTAACCGTCTTGCGCCATCCACATATTAACGACCCTGCAATCCATCTCCAGCGCAATTTCGCTCATTTGACGCAGATAATCCAGCGACTGTTTGCGGACTGCGGGATCGGTGGAGGTCAGCGTCCCTTTGCCGTACTCCTTGACGGTGAATACGTCGGGGATGATGGATACGCACGTTTTGCCGTAGTCCTCCATTCGCTTTTTCATATCTTTCACGTTGTCGGGACGGATATCCCATGTTCCGACCAACTCTATCCCTTCCACATAAGGGATTTTTACTGCCTGCGCCAACATATCTTCCGTTGACGGATTGTCCTTGTAACCCTTGCAGAATCTGTCGCAGGTGTTACCTAAATTTCCTAAAATTACCGAATACTTGTACATAATTATTTTGAATTATAAATTATAAATTATTGCTTACTCGTATATTTCCGGCAGATCGATCAACGTTCGTTCAAACATTTTCTGACCGCCTTTTTCATTGGGGTGATGATATACCTCACCCCATCCGTTGGTGTAATTTTCCCAGTACATCATGGATTTATCCACCTCCTTGCCGTCGCCGTTAAGGGAAGTGGCAAGGTCGAAGCGGCAACCGTTGATGCCGTACTTTTGGCGTACCTGACTGATGATCTGATTAACGCCGGTTTGTGTGCCGCTTTCGTTACACGGGATATTGTTCAGTATGGGAATAGCGCCTTGCGACCGGATGTATTCCGTCAGTTCGCTCAGGTTAGCCGCCGTATTGCCGCCGTTCGTGCCGATGGTTACCATCACATACTTAGCCTTGACGAAAGGAAGTTCATTCCTGATATACTCCAGTACTGTGTGGATGGTCCCGCCGCCCCGTCCGCTCGACACGGCATCGCCTCCCAATTGGCGGATGATGCGTTGCGTCCACGACTGCGGGAAATCGCGGGTCGGGAAATAGCCTTCGGGCTGCGAAACGGAATCGCCGTAAATCAGCAGTTTCACGTTGCCTTTGAGGGCATAAACGGCGATTTGTTTCACCAGCATGGAAGTCCCGCCCGCCAGTCCGAAACAGTAATGATCCCACTGCATTCCCACGCTGAAACCGGCCTGTAGCGCCCCCTGTCCGACACCGCCCTGCCCGTCGTGCACGGCAATTATTTCCGCTTCCTCACCGGTCTGTTCATCGACGATCCGTACTTTTGCCTGCTGATAAACATGGTAAATCTCTACCGTATATTCGCGGTCTCCCTGCAGGAAATCGACCGTTTTCCCCGTTATCGGATTAGTAGCGATAGAGATGCGCCGGCTCGGTACGTCGACGTAAGCATTAAAATCGCCCTGACTGCTCTTGAAGACTGCTTTGGCGTCGGCGGAAAATTTCACCCTGTATTGCGCCATGCGCTCGGCCAGCGCATAAAATTTGTTCAGTTGAACCGTATTCCCTGTGGTCGTGATGTGCAGGCCTTCGGCGGTATAACTTCCCACACCGTTGACCGACAGTTCCGGAACGGTGGCGGTCAACGCGCTTTCGTACAGTACCACCCTGCCTGAAGGGGCGGGCAGGTCGGCTTCTTCTACCCTGATCGCAATCGCCGTACCGACGTCCTGATAAGCGACGGTAACGGACGTTTCGCCGGTGGCGACCGCTTCCACAAATCCGTCGACCACCGTAGCCGCCGATTCGTCGGCTGACGACCACTGCAACGCGGGCGGATGAGCTACCGCCGGAACGACGGATGCGCTCAACTGCTCCCTTGCGCCGACTTTCAGGGTCAGCGACGTCTTATTTACGTAGATGCTCTGGGGTTTATATTTTCCCGGAGCATGTTGCTTTTCACATCCCGGCAACGACAGGGCGGAGAGGATAAAGAAAGCGGGAAAAAGAAAAATATTCCGTCTCATCTTATTCCTGTTTTAATTGAACTTCTGTTTTTTCCGACGGCAAATTGAAATGGTTCACCGTTCTGACGGCTATTGTATGCCCGGCGTTGTCCATCCCCCCGGCAATCTCGAATTTCATTTCCGGCGTTTCGACCGGAACGGTATTATCGCCGTTGGTATCAAATCGCTGGTAAGCGCCCGTTTTCGGCAAATTCCCGACCTGAGCGCCGTCTTTGAATATCTCGAATCGGAGAATGCCCGATTCGATATCCGCATCGGCTTCCCAGGAGACTTCAATGTTGCCGCCGTTCCGTTTTGCCTTCACATTGAAGGGCGCAGGCGGCGGCGTTTTGTCGGTTACCGTCCCGGTGGAGACGTATTCTTTCCACAGTCGAGCGGTCGCTTCGTCGGGCAGCACGCACAGGCCTTTCTTATCGCCTGCGTAGGTTGATTCCTTGTAAAGTTGAAGCGTCAACGTATCGCCCAGCCACGTTTGAGTACGATCAAGGTCGCGCATGACCGTACCGTCGCTTTCCGGCATCCGCTGTTTCATTACCGCTTCATAGAACGGGATGGCCATGTAACGGATGTAACTGAGGTTATGGTTTTGCGTCGGATTGTGTGCAATACTGACCGGCGCGTCCATGTTACGCAGTTTTTGAAAAGCGCGTACCGAGGTCGCCCAACAGGATACGCCGTCGGTATTGAGGTCTTTGGCGCCTGCGTGACGTGTGAGCAACGGTACTTTCGCCGCTGCCGCAGGATAATCCCACTGCGGGTCAAAAGCGGGAGAGTAGCACACAGCCGCCATGATCCGTTCGGGGTATTCTTTCAGCATGGCGAGCGTCCAGTAGCCGCCGCCGGAATGTCCGAACAGCAACCACGGGACAGCGCTCAACTCCGGGCGTCCTGTTTTTTCTCCCGTATCGTTCAATACTTTCAACAAGGCGGCGACCGTACCTGCGCCCGGACTGCGCCATACAAAACAACTGCCATACAGCGCTGTTTCTATCACCGCCAGTTTCCGTTTCTTCGCCAGCGCCTGATACTGAAGGTCGTAAGAGCGTGTAATACCGAACTGTTCCATACCGCAGCCGTGTTGCAGGATCAGTACGCCGCGCAACGCTTCCGTTCGGGTGGGGATATAAATCCCGTAATCGGCATGGTCGGCAAAGGGGCAGTCGGCGTCTTTGAGCGTCATCCGAATAATAGTGTCATTGTATGTTTTTGCCGTTTGTTCGTGTGGCGTTACTTTGACCGGTACCGTCTGCGTGATACTGCCGGATGCGACGGTGATGGCGGTAGCGCCGGCGCCGACGACATGTACCAGTCCTGCGTCCGACACCGTTACTACATCAAGGTTGCCGGAAGCGTAGGTAAAACTGCCACCCGCGTCTGCCGGCGTTTTGGTTATCGCCAACTGCACATCGTCGTCGCCCACATATAAGTCTTCGAGCGCGGCAGGCGTCACCGTAAAGGAGGTCAGCGCTTTAAGGGTGACCGTTACCGCCACCGGCGCCGAGCTGATATCACCGTTTGAGGCTTTCACGGCGACTGCACCTATGGCATTGGCAGTTACCAGTCCTTGTTCCGACACGGAAGCGACGGTTTCATCGGAGGACGTCCACTTGATGTTCACATCCACCGCATCCGCCGGTTCCGGTGTGGTGGAAAGCCGGTGGGTATCGCCTATCGCCAGCGACACCGGATCGGCCGGCGATACGGTAATGGACTTCAATGCGACTTTAGCTTCTTCCTTACCATTGCATCCTGCAAATAACAGCGCTAATACGGCGCCTGTTACTTTTATTTTACTTAATAACGCTTTGTAATACATAGAAATTCGAATTAAAACTTAAACTCAAAAAATACTCCTTCTCATCTGTTTTGGGGCTGTTTCAAAAGCCAAATTATTTAAAATCGTCTTTTTTAGACAGCCTCGGCGCCTTCCGCTTAATAATCCTTATACAATTCTATTCCATTCATATATAACGTTGACCACGCCCCGCCACTCTCAAAAGTATTGTACACCCAGCCGATCGTTACGGACGAAGCGGTGGAGAGGGTAAACAAGATCTTGTTGACAGTGTTTGGAGACAATGAAGAATAGCCCAGCACATTGCCATCCGTCGCCACTCCGGTAATATCGGGTAACGTTGTCGCCTCTGTACGGTAGCGCCTGCCAGCGGCCCGCCCTGTTCGTCGCTTACCGTTCCCGTTACCGAAAAATCATTTGTCCCGGCTATCACAGACATACTGTACGGCAGCAATCCACACAGTACAACACATATCATAATGAGTTTGTTTTTCATAATTTTCTTTACTTGTTTAAGATGCTTTTTATATTTGGTCAAGCCGCTTACTTGATTTAAAGTGATAATTTCCCGAAGCGACGCGAAATACGGCATATCCGTTTTCCTCCTTCAGGAATGTTATTTCCTTTGATTTCCCTATTTTGCGTCCGCTTTCGACGACGAGTCCCGCGTTTTTCGCCGGCACATACACGATAGCAACACTGTTGTGGGGTATCGTTATATCCAGATAGACGGATGCGCCTTTTTTCCGCCACGCGCTTTTGACAAGTCCTTTCACTGTATTTAATTCTCCTTCCGCAAATTCCAATTCATCAAAAATGACCGGACGAATGACAAATTCGTCAAAACCCGGATGCAGGATGTCGGGACGAATGCCGGCGACGTATTTATAAAACCAAGTTCCAACCGATCCCATCATTGGATGATTATGCGAGTTCATGGCGTCGCCGGTGGCATATTCCCAACGCTCCCACAATGTGGTAGCGCCGTTTGCCAGCATGAATCCCCAACTTGGATAGGCGGTTTGAGCGACAATTTTATAAGCTGTTTCCGCATAACCGTGTTCCGTAAGCATTTCCAAAAGATATTTCGTGCAAAGGTTTCCTGTGGTCAAGCGGTAGCCGTTTCGTTTCACGTCTTCCACCAAGTTGGCCGCCACCCGTCGTATGTTATTCCCGTCCGCCATGCCCATATACAGGGCGAATGCGTTGGAGGCCTGGTTGTTGGAGGCATAACCGCCGGTTTGTTCGTTCCAGTATTCGCGGTTGAACGCTTCCTTTATCTCCAAAGCCATTTCCAGATAATGAGCCGCCTCTTCTTCCTTCCCAATAATCCCAGCCATCTCGGAAAGGATTTTTGCACAATAATACAGGTACCCGGTGGAGATCATCCTTCCCGGCGTATCGCGTGAAACACCCGAACCGTCCGGATCCTGCAAAAAATCGCGCGGCGGGCACCAGTCGCCATAATAACTGTAATCGACAATACCGTTATTTGTTCGCGAGTACAGGTAATCCGTCCAATTTTTCATTCCCTCGAAATGATTGATGATAACCTGTTTGTTTGCGTAAAACTCATAACTTTTGTATGCCAATAACAGGTAACTTGCCGAAACCGGATCGGCAGGACGCACTCCGAAACGGAACGGCGCTACGCAGGTAATCGTACCTTGATCGTCCTGCGTATCGGCAATGTCAGCAATAAATTTGGGATAAAAGCGCGACATGTCGAAATTGTAAATAGCCTGTTCTATTCTAACCGTCAAGTCGTTCAGCCATCCCATGCGTTCGTCGCGCTGCGGGCAGTCAGTAGGAACACTGTGCAGGTTTGCGGCTTCGGTATTAACGACCATACGGTGAATATCGTTCAGCAATTTGTCGCTACAGTTAAATTTGCCGGTTACCGCTACTGCCGAACGCGCTACATGCACGGTAATATCGCCGCTTTGGGGCTTGTACGGAAATCCTTCTACCTGAATATAGCGAAATCCATGACAGGTAAAAGCCGGGCGCCATGTTTCCGTCCCTTTGCCGCTAAGAATATAGGTATCTTCGGCTTTCGCGTTCCGCAAGTTTTCCCGGTTCACGAATCCGTCGTCATACAGTGTTTCGGCGAATTTAAAGACTATTTTCGTCCCCTCGTTTCCCGACACCTTTACGGCTGCCCAACCGGCAAGATTCCGTCCCGCATCCAGGACATAAACTCCGGGCGCCGGTTCGCGAATGAGGGTTGGGACAATCGTATCTACAATCTTGATCGGCTCTATATATTGCGAGACCATTCGCTCGCCGGGGTCGTCGGTATTGTGCGCCCATGCCCATTCGCGGTTCATCAGACCGGTGGGTGTTCCCGGCATGTGTAAATCGGGAACATCCAGCCGCGCATCGTAATATTCCCCGTCGAAAACAGTCGAATAGACCACCGGGCCGGTCGTTACATGCCGCATATTATCAGTGGTAAGCGTTTCCTTACTCCCGTCGGCATATTCCAGTTCCATCTGGAAACGCAACGAAGGAACGCCATACCAGCCCGGCGCAACCGACACCAACGCCACATTTGCGCCTTCCTGCAAATATTCCGCAACATCGTAAGTTGTATAATAAATACGTTTGGGATAAGTACTTTGAGCCGGATCAAGGACACAGTCGCCTACTTTTCGTCCGTTCAGTTGCATTTCGTAAAAACCCAATCCGGAAATATAAACCCTTGCCTGTTTGAGCGGCTTTCCTTTATGAAATGTGGTTTTGAAATACAGAACACGCCCCGGTATACCCGGTACATACGCAATCCATCCGCTTTTCCAGTCTTGCGGCGAAAGCAATCCCATTTCAAAAAATGCCGGTTCCGACCATTCGCTTACCGTTTTTTCGTCCGTCCATACCCTGACCTTCCAGAAATAACGTTGTTTGGCGATCAATTCCGGCCCGCCATATTCTATTCCGCCGGATTGGGAGGATGAAACGATGCCACTATCCCATACATCTCCACGATCTTGGGCAAGATTTTCCGCAGTACTTGATATAAGCGCCTGGTATCCCGTCTGCATAATGCCTCGTCGCGTCGATTCGATCTGCCATCCGAGACGAGGTCGCTTCACATCTATTCCCAACGGATTTTCGGCATATTCGCACTTCAGACTCGCCACTTTCAAATCGGCGGCACAAGAAATACCACCATACATATATAATATGAATCCGCAACCACTAATAAATTTCCTCAAAAATCTACTCTTTAGCATGTTTTTATATAGTATTAAAATTTATAATCTTCCGACAGTCGTTTTTATGTTGCAAAAGTAAAATAAACCATCGGGTAGCGACATGCAAATTTGTTCCTGTTTTTTGTACTTTTCATCCAAAATACAAGCGCGACATGCTCATTTGTTTCAAAAGTTGTAATAATGATGAATCGCCGAATCGTCCCCCTATACGAAAACATCAAAAAAGGCGGCAAACGTCCTGTCGGCAACAAAAAAACGCGATCCCCCACAAGGCGTCCATCGAAGAACGTCCTGTCGGCGGCAAAAAAAACACGATCCCCGACAAGGCGTCCATCGACGTCCTGACGTAATCAACGAAAAAAGCGTTTCGGAGACTGTAAATTACGAAATAATCGACACAATCAAATCGACACTGTCGTCGGCCGGAAAAATAGGGATGTCATCCTGACTGCCACCGAACGGTCTTATCAGATGGGGTCGTCTCAAAAACCGGAAATTTACAACTTTACCCCCTCTACAATACTGTAAAAGGGGACAAGTTGTTTAACATCGCCTTTTTGAAACAGCCCTTTTGGCAATGTGTCGGAACAGGATCTGTATATTATCTTCTTTTCAGCGCTCGACGGCAAAAGTCAACACATTTGGCGATTTCCGTTACCGGGTCGGAACCGTCCGGAACGCCGTATTCAAGTTCGATGTCACAGAAAACAGGATACTTCTCTTTATGTATCAACTGCAATATTTCTATTAAAGGCGTTTGCCCCTGTCCCCAAATTCGGTTGTCACCGCACGAACTTTGGGCTGTCGGCCCTGTTTTGTCTTTAAGATGGAGGCTGGCAATGCGGTCGTGGTATTTTTTTATCATTTCGCACGGATTTTGTCCGGTAACGCCAAAATAGTGGCCGCAATCGAAGTTTAGCATCACGCTTTTGCTCACAGCAAGGATCGGGTCGTAGCTGAATCCCGGCTCGCCCGACTGACAATGGTTGTGGAAGATAATATGCGATTTGTGCTTTTCTGCAAACGGGGCAAGCCGCTTGGCAGCGTCTAACGACACCTCTGTGGTGATACCCATAGCGCCTAATGTGTTGCAAACCTTGAAAGCGTAATCAATTTCCTCATCCGAGCCAAATGTCTCGAGCTTCAGTATGTGGATTCTAATGCCTTTGGCATCAAACATCTTTTTGATTTCCCTAAACTTGTCCATCGAAACAGATGCTCTCCATTCGCGTTGCCCTTCCCTGGGCAAGCCGGCATATTCTTCAACCGTATTACCCATCAATTCGACGGAATTAATGCCTGAACGGACGATGTAGTCGAGGGTGGCCGTCAGCGTCTGGTCTGGCATTTCACGATAGCTGTAAGTGATCGTTCCAACCTGCACATTCCCAAATTTCGAGCTGTGCCGTGATGCGCACGATGTAATTAAACACGCAATGCTTAACAGCATGAATGTTGTTTTGATTCGTCTTTTTATGTCGGGGGACACTTTAACCCTGTGCGCCATCGCCCGACCCGGCAGTATTGTCAACCCTGCCAATCCAAGGGCAGAATAACCAAGGAACCGCCTTCCGTTCATTTGATTCATTTTTTTTGCACTCATTTTTTATGACTTTTTATGATTTATTATGATTTATATTGTATTTCACACCTGCAGTTACATCCTCTTCGCTGCCGATTGACCATTGTATTCTTCTTTTCCCAATATACGTTCTATCCGAACGCCTGCTTATTCGCTTTCTATTCAGAAAAAAATCTTCCGACCCGGCGTCATATACAGATTAGAGATTGTCTGCGCCAGCTCATTCGCTTTCTATCCAGGAAACAATATCTTCTGACAGCGGAACGGTCTTGGGTGGAATGGATTTCACCCAGTTGCCATTTTCGTCAATCAGGAATTTTTGAAAATTCCACGTCACTTCGGCATCCTCCTTTCCGTTTTCGCTTTTCTGCGTAAGCCATTTGTACAGTGGCGCAATATCATCGCCTTTCACGGAAATTTTTTGCATCATAGGGAAGGTAACGCCATAGTTAAGCGTACAAAACTCCTTTATTTCCTCATTCGTTCCAGGCTCCTGCCGACCGAAATTGTTCGCCGGGAAACCGACAATCACAAAATTTTTGTCTTTGTATTTTTCATACAACGCCTGTAGATCTTTATACTGCGGCGTCAAACCACATTTTGACGCCACATTCACAACAAGGACTTTCCGTCCCTTCAGTTCCGAAAGCGAAAAGTCTTCGCCGTCAATCGTTTTTACCGTAAAATCGTACAACGTCTTGTTTTGAGCCTGCAAAAAGCATGGAAACAAGCCAACCAACAACAATAACCTGATAATTGCCTTCATAGTTTTTAAAATGAAAATGATTCTACAAATGTACATGAAATTTTTGACATTCCACACTGACAGATAAAAATATTCGGCGAAATTTATAGAAAAAGTAGATGAGTTTGTTCCAAATGCAGCTGGCGCAAGAACAAATTCCGTACTTTCTCTCCGAAAATCCCCGTTGGAGCGGCCTTCTCATCGTAGCGGCAGGCATATTGCTGCTGCAGACTGCCATGTACGGCTGGAACTGGTTATTAACGTATTACTAATTTTGTTGCATTAAGATGTTGAATCTACAATTAGGGAAAAATAATCTCTAATCATAAATTATCTCATGATATTCACTATATTTGCAAAATTATTTGAATGAAAGACCTGATCAAACATTCAAAGACAAACGAGTAATCACATTCAATCTTATGGATGAGGAAAATAAAGGGAAAATTCTGATTTATCAGAATGAAAAAGGAGATACTAAAATAGATGTGTTTTTTCAGGAAGGGAATATCTGGATGACACAAAAATCGCTTGCTGATTTGTATCAGGTGACTCTACCTACTATAAATGAGCATATTAAAAATATTATAGCAGACGAAGAACTATCTGAAGAGGCAACTATTCGGAAATTCCGAATAGTTCAACAGGAAGGAGGGCGGTTGGTTGAGCGTGAGTCTCTTCATTGTAGTTTTCAAATGATTTTAGCTATTGGTTATAGGGTGCGCTCCCGTGTTGGCGTTCATTTATATAAAACATCTGTTGATTATGATAAAAATGATGAGAGTGCAAAGATTTTCTTCAAAAACGGTGCAAAATAAATTGCATTATAGTGTTCATGGACATACCGCAGCCGAATTGATCGCCAAACGAGCTGATGCAACAAAAGGTAATATGGGATTGACCTCTTTTGAAGGAGCTAAAGTACGAAAGAAGGATGTTGATATTGCAAAAAACTATTTGAATGAAAATGAAATAACATCCTTGAATCGACTAGTTACAATGTATTTAGATTATGCAGAAGATCAAGCACTGCAGCATATTCCCATGTATATGGCAGATTGGGAAAAGAAACTTAATGATTTCCTGCTATTTACCGGACGTAAAGTTTTAGAAGGTGCAGGACACATTACTGCTGATCAAGCAAAAAAACTGGCAGAAGGACAAATATATATTGTATGATCAGTACCGAAAAGAAACAGAAAAGCAATTGGATGAATTGATTGATGAAACAAAAAAAATAGAAAAGGATAAAAACAGTTAGGATAAAATGGTAACTCAAAGTGAACAAATATTAGAAAATGCGCTGATAAAGACCTTGCAAGACAATGGTTATGATTATGTCCAAATAAAGGAAGAAGAAAATCTATACGCTAACTTCAAGTCTCAACTCGAAAAGCACAATAAGAAACAGTTAGCTTTGCACAACCGAAAGCACTTTACAGATAAAGAATTCGAAAAGGTACTTATTTATTTGGAAGGTGGCACCCGCTTTGAAAAGGCCAAGAAACTTCGGGATCTATATCCTCTTGAATTGAAGAATGGAGAACGTATTTGGGTTGAGTTCCTTAATCGGAACAAATGGTGCCAAAATGAGTTTCAGGTTTCCAATCAGATCACTGTGGAAGGCCGGAAGACTTGTCGCTATGATGTTACGATTCTTATAAATGGATTACCTCTTGTTCAGATTGAACTGAAAAAGAGAGGGATAGAGTTGAAAAAA
>JAIRMH010000126.1 GCA_031258835.1 Tannerella sp. | reverse complement strand
CTGATAAAAAATTTCGCTATCCGCCGATTTTCCATCAAGCGTTTAAACACCGTATCGTATATCGGATTCGCGATGATAAACCGTTTTACTGATTTTTTACTTACATCTTTTGTTTCCATCTCTATTTATCTTCGTTATGTTATTACAAGCTACAAATGTACATGAAATTTTTCAATTCCACACAGGCCGATAAAAATATCCGGCGAAATTTATAGGAGAAAGCTCCGGATAATTCATTTTATATCAGCACGTTGTCTTTTGTTGAAAACTATTAAGTTGCAGATTAAGGTGATGGTTGAATCTGATATGAAAAAATATCATTTATAAATTGTATATTATCAATTATATTTCGTATCTTTGCGCCACTTTTTAGAGAGAGTGTAAACATATTGTCTAATTTATTAATTAACGGAGTATTAACAATTTAAAGATGGAAAAATTCAAAAACATTGTTCCCGACGAAGATTTCAATTGGGATTCTTACGAAAAAGGAGAAACCTTTGTGGAAGATAAAAACGTAGAGGAATTAACAAAAACTTACGATGAGACTTTAAACACAGTGAAGGACAAAGAGGTCGTTGGGGGAACAGTAACTGCTATGAACAAACGCGAAGTGGTTGTGAATATCGGTTACAAATCGGACGGCGTTGTGCCAATGTCTGAATTTCGTTATGACCCCGATTTGAAAGTGGGTGATCAAGTAGAGGTTTATATTGAAAATCAAGAAGATAAAAAAGGACAGTTGATCCTTTCACACAAGAAGGCGCGCGCTTCACGTTCGTGGGAACGTGTAAACGAAGCTCTTAATAATGATGAGATAATTAAAGGTTTTGTGAAATGCCGCACAAAAGGCGGTATGATTGTGGATGTGTTTGGTATTGAGGCGTTCCTTCCGGGTTCGCAGATTGATGTTAAGCCGATCCGCGACTATGACGTGTTTGTCGGCAAAACGATGGAATTTAAAATTGTAAAAATCAATCAGGATTTCAAAAATGTGGTCGTATCTCACAAAGCGCTTATCGAAGCAGAGCTTGAACAGCAGAAGAAAGAGATTATTTCAAAACTTGAAAAAGGACAGATATTGGAAGGAACGGTTAAAAATATCACCACTTATGGAGTGTTCGTGGATCTTGGCGGTGTAGACGGTTTGATTCATATCACAGACCTTTCATGGGGACGCGTATCCCGTCCGGAAGAAATCGTTCAGTTCGACCAGAAAGTAAATGTGGTAATCCTTGACTTCGACGACGAGAAGAAACGCATAGCGTTAGGTCTCAAACAGCTTACTCCTCATCCGTGGGATGCCCTTGACGTCAATCTGAAAGTAGGTGACAAAGTGAAAGGAAAGGTTGTCGTGATGGCTGATTACGGTGCATTCGTCGAAATCGCACCCGGCGTTGAAGGCCTTATTCACGTTTCCGAAATGAGTTGGACTCAACACTTGCGCAGTGCACAAGATTTCATGAAAGTGAATGACGACGTAGAAGCCGTTATCTTGACATTAGACCGTGATGAACGTAAGATGTCGCTTGGCATCAAACAACTCAAACCGGATCCATGGGGTAATATCGAAGAACGTTTCCCGGTAGGCTCTAAACATAAAGCTAAAGTTTGCAACTTTACGAACTTTGGCGTATTTGTAGAAATAGAAGAAGGCGTTGACGGGTTGATTCATATTTCCGACCTTTCATGGACGAAGAAAATCAAACATCCGAGCGAGTTTACATCGATTGGCGCCGAAATAGACGTCCAAGTGCTTGATATCGACAAAGAAAACCGCCGACTGAGTCTCGGTCATAAACAAATTGAAGAAAACCCATGGGATGTATTCGAAGGCGTATTCACCGTAGGATCCGTACACGACGGTACAATCGTTGAGATGATGGATAAAGGCGCTGTCATTGCCCTTCCTTACGGTGTTGAAGGTTTTGCTACTCCGAAACATCTTGTTAAAGAAGACGGTTCGCAAGCTAAGATTGACGAAAAACTTCAATTTAAGGTTATCGAATTCAATAAAGAAGCAAGGCGTATCATTCTTTCTCATAGCCGTATCTTTGAAGACGAACAAAAGGCTACAAAGAAAGAAGAAAGCAAAGCGAAAAGCCTCAAAAAAGAATCTGCTGCAATTCCTGCCGTAGAAAAGACAACTCTCGGCGATATTGAAGAACTTGCCGCTTTGAAAGAAAAGATGGACAATGAGGTTTGACAAGTGATACAAAAGTATAAGTCAGTACTTTAGAAACAAAATTATAAGGTAGTCCGCACATTACTTTCTGGATATTTTGAAAGCGCTATATTCCCTTTGTGGATTATAGCGCTTCTTTTTATTTTTACTATGGCATGTTCCTTTATATCATGCCCGTTTGCGAATGTTTTTTTGCCGTATCCGGTGCGAATGGCGTCGGACGGATTTTATTCTCTGTCGGCATGGCGGTTATTATTCGGGGGCAAGGAATTTTTTATCGAATAAAGTTAATAAAAAAGTGGTATTTCATTTTTATCATGTATCTTTGCGCATATCTTTAAAACAACAAATATGAAAGAAAAAATTATTTATTCGGATATCATCAAGACGGCATGGAAAAGTTTGAAAGCTCAATTTTGGTTATTGGCGGGATTGTTAATAGGCTTTACAATCATTTATTCGCTCTTGTTCCTGTTCGCAATACCGGAGAAAGGTGGTTTTTTTAGCATAAGCGGTATCATCGCAAGTATATTATGCCTGTTTCTGCTTTGTCTTTTTCAGTTGGGATATCTAAAAAACTGCTTCCAGACGTTAGACGGTGATGAGCCACAGTTCTCGTCGTATGGGCAGGTTTCCCGCAAACTGCCGGGTTATATTGTTGCGTATCTCATTTACGCAATTGTCATCATCATTGGAATCGTATTATTTGTTATTCCGGGCATATACCTCATGCTAAGGTTGCAATTTTTTATTGCGTCTATGGTCGATGAAAATACGGGTATTATCAAATCGTTCAAACGGAGTTGGGAAATAACCAAAGGACATTCCATGCGTTTGTTCGTCGTCATGTTGATCATGATCGCGATATATATTATCGGCTATATTGTTTTGTTTGTGGGAATGTTTGTCGCGATTCCGTTAATTACGTTGATGTATGGCGTTGTATTCCGAAGACTGACAATGCCGACGGCATAATAACCATAAATAATAAGGAGGCAAAATAAAAAATATTTCCGGCAAATCGATAAAAATATTCATATGTTCTTGTCGTTTCAAAAACATAGATGTATATTTGTGCGCCATATATGTGTGCGCACACAAAAAACAGGTATAAAATGAAAAATTATCGAATAAAAGATATTGCAGCAATGGCGGGCGTATCCGCAGGAACAGTGGATCGGGTGCTACATAATCGAGGGCGCGTTTCGGAAGATGCGCTGAAAAAAGTCGGCGATGCCATTAAGAAACTTGATTATCAGCCAAATTTGATAGCCCGTTCATTAGCCTCAAAAAAAGCCTGCCGTATAATAACATTGATGCCTTCTTTTAAGTCCGGCGAATACTGGTCGGAAGTAAGTAAGGGCATTGATAAGATTGAACGTGAATTTTCGGATTATCATCTTCAAATAGGACGTAAGTTTTTCAATCAATACGACAAAGACAGCTTTGACGCATTGGTGAAAGAAATAAAGTCCGAGGAATATCAGGGCGTTATAATCGCTACATTATTTAAAGACAGCACCTTTTTATTAACCAAATGGCTCGACGAAAAAGAAATCCCTTATGTTCTCATTGATTCATATATCGACAAGACGAACTGTATTGCTTATTACGGCACGGATTCATATAAGTCCGGATATATCGGTGGACGATTGTTGTATGGAAGCATCAATTCGGACGACAATATAGTATTGTTTAATATAATAAGCCGGGGATGCGTCGAATCGACGCAAGTGTCCACACGTGAAAAAGGTTTTCGCGATTATCTGTTGCAATCGGGTTACAAAGGTGACATTCATCTTATAAGTTTATCGACAGAAGAGCCGGAGCATAACAAGCGTATACTGGATAGATTTTTTAAACGGGCGTCGGATGGTAACAGGCCTGCACGTGCAGGTATTATTTTCAACTCACGGGTACACGTTCCGGCGCAATATTTTCAGGAAAACGAGATAAAAGATTTTTTCCTCATCGGATACGACGCAATAGAAGCCAATACCGATTTCTTAAAAAAAGGAACCGTATCCCACCTGATTGCTCAGCGCCCCGAAGTGCAAGGATATAATAGTGTAAAAGCGCTTTTTTATTATTTAGCGTTGAACCAGAAGGCCGAGAAAGTGAACTATATGCCTATTGATATTCTGATAAGAGAAAATATTGATTATTATAACAATTATATATAAATCATTGAAAATAAGTTGTATACATTAAAACAGATAAACATGGAAAACAGATTATTCAGCGTAAAAGACAAAGTGATAATCCTCACGGGAGGATGCGGTATTCTTGGCGGTAGCATGGCGAAGCACTTGGCAGGCGAAATGGCCAGAGTTGTAATTCTCGACCGGAATGTAGAAGGCGGGAAGAAATTAGAAGAAGAAATAAAGGCGGAAGGAGGCGTCGCCCTGTTTCTGGAAACGGATGTATTAGACAAAGCGGTGCTTGAACAAAATAAAAAGGATGTTCTTAACTCTTTCGGCACAATCGACGTACTGATTAACTTAGCCGGAGGAAATATGAGCGGAGCGACTATTCCTCCGGAAAAAACGTTTTTCGATCTCGATATAACCGCATTTCGTAAGGTCGTAGACCTCAATCTTTTCGGCACCGTGTTGCCGACGATGGTTTTTGCCAAAGTTATGGCGGATAATAAAAAAGGATGTATTATCAACATCTCGTCGGAATCGGCATTACGTCCTCTAACGCGTGTCGTAGGTTATGGATGCGCAAAAGCTGCGATCAGCAATTTCACTCAATATATGGCAGGAGAACTGGCGATAAAATTCGGTGAAGGCCTGCGGGTAAACGCTATTGCGCCGGGCTTTTTCCTTACTGAACAGAACAGAGCGCTGATGAGTAATCCCGATGGCTCGCCGACAGAAAGATGTAAAAGCGTAATGGCGCACACGCCGTTCCGACGTCTTGGGCATCCGGACGAGTTGCTCGGCACCGTACAGTGGCTTGCAAGCGACGCTTCTGCATTTGTCACAGGCACAATCATCCCAATAGACGGAGGATTCGATGCGTTCTCAATATAAAGTGCGTGCTCTATATAAATATCAATATAAGAGTTTTCATTTACATTATATATTCACTATTTATTAACTTATTAGTTACAAAGATGAAATTGAAAGAAAATTACAAATACTCGTTGGTCGTGCCGACAAGTATGGGCATACGTCTTACGCCTGCCGCACAGGGACAACCGATACATACAAGCAACAATTTGTTTATGCAAGCGACAAGCGCGGAAACAAACGTGGCAAATATATCGGCATATCTCGGTCTTCCGGTCAAAGTACTTACTACCTTCGTGAAAGGTAGTCCTATCGCACAATTCATTAAAGACAACCTTCGCAGCCGTCACATGGAGTATGAGGGAAAGGACGTGGAGCAGGGAGGCCCGTGGGGCTATCGCCATCAAATAAATATCGCCGACAGCGGATTCGGGTCACGTGGGCCGCGCGTTTGGAACGACCGTAGCGGAGAAGTAGGAAGAACGCTCAATGTAAAAGATTTCGACCTCGACCGTATTTTCGGGCAAGAAGGAGTTCAGATCCTTCACTTGTCGGGACTTATAGGGGCATTGTCGGAAGAAACAAGCCGGTTCTGTCTCGAGCTTGCCCGGTCTGCAAAAAAATACGATACAAAAATATCTTTTGACCTCAATTATCGCGCATCTTTCTGGAAGGGACGCAAACAGGAACTGCATGACATATTTACGGAAATAGCATCCATTGCAGATATTCTGGTTGGTAACGAAGAGGATTTTCAGTTATGCCTCGGTATCGAAGGGCCGGAAGCCGGCGGTAAAGATATCACGGCTAAAATAGAAAGTTTTAAAGGTATGATTCGGAACGTAAAAAAAACGTTCCCGGAGACGTCGGTTTTTGCTACAACACTGCGTGAGGTGATAAATGCGAACAGCCATTTATGGGGCGCTATCATGCTCGAAAGCGATAATTGGCATGTCGCCGATCCGCGTCCAATACATGTGCTTGACCGCATTGGCGGCGGTGATGGCTTTGTCGGCGGATTGCTTTACGGTATATTGAAAGGGTGGGATACTGAAAAGTGGTTGCAGTTCGGATGGGCTACCGGCGCGCTTGCAACTACGTTTTTAACGGACTACGGACAACCGGCCGATGAAGAGCAGGTTTGGAGCATCTGGGGAGGTAATGCAAGAGTTCTGAGATAAAATAATAACGCAAAGTATGTCAAAAAATCGTTTGAAAATCATTGCCGACGACAAGATACCTTTTCTTAAGGGCGTTTTGGAGCCTTATGCCGATATTGTTTATTTGCCGGGCGCCAAAATAACCGCTGCGAACGTAAATGGCGCCGATGCAATTTTTACACGTACGAGGACAAAATGTGATGAAGCATTATTAAAAGGCAGCAGCGTTAAACTCGTTGCTACCGCTACGATAGGCTTCGACCATATTGATACGGGATATTGCGATGCGGCAGGTATCCGCTGGGTGAACGCGCCGGGATGCAACTCGTGGTCGGTACAACAATATATCACTGCCGCTATTGTAACATTAGCGAAAGAAAAGTCGTTAAAGTTGTCGGAGTTGACGCTTGGAGTTATCGGCGTCGGTAATGTTGGCAGTAAAGTCGCAGAGGCGGCAAGAATGTTCGGTATGCGCGTATTACGGAACGATCCGCCGCGCGCGGAACAGGAAAGGGACGCCATTTCTACTTTTCCCGGCGAAAGCTCTATGCCGAAAAGGATGACACCCGCAAACGAAGGCGGAACAACATTTATCGCACTCGATAAATTACTGGCGGAAAGCGATATTGTAACCTGTCATACTCCGCTTACAAAAGAAGGTATTTACAAGACCTTTCATTTGGCGTCGGACGATTTCTTCGGAAAAATGAAAAGCGGGGCCGTGTTTGTGAACACTTCACGCGGGCAGGTAACAGATACGGATGCCTTAAAACGAGCTATACAAACCAGAATATCCGAATATATTCTTGATGTATGGGAGGGGGAGCCGGACATTGACAGGCCTTTGCTGAACGGGGCTTTTATCGGTACGCCGCACATTGCAGGTTATTCATCCGACGGTAAAGCAAACGGAACAGCCGTCTGCATCCATGAATTTTGCAAGTTCTTTAACCTCGACATCCTGCCGGATTGGTATCCCGGGAACATCCCCGCGCCTCCGGCATCCATAGAAATATCTATCAATGGCAGGAATAAATCAAACGAGCAGATATTCTATGAAGCGATTACGCACACGTATCCTATCATGGACGATAGTAACCGGCTGAAGAACTCGCCGGAGACCTTCGAAGAACAACGCGGGGGATATTGGATACGCCGTGAATTTAAAAATTTCATCGTCCGGGCGATAAATATCAATGATGATATTGCAGAAGCGCTTCTGGGGATCGGATTCCGGATTGTTTAAGACACATTATTTATATTGTTATCTAAAAAAATAAACAATGATTCGAACAGCCAAAATCGAAGACGCCGCCGGGATAGCGGATATATACAACTACTATATCGGGAATACGGATATCACTTTCGAAACGAATCCTATATTGGCGACGGAGATGCATAACAGGATACAGTCCGTTTCGGCGAGATATCCGTTTCTGGTATACGAAGAATCCGACCGGATACTTGGATATTGTTATGCTTCCGTATGGAAAAAACGCGAGGCGTATCGTCATACGGTGGAATCAACGATTTATACAGACCGGGCTTATCATGGTAAAGGAATAGGTACGATGCTTATGGAAACTCTCGTTAAGGAACTAAAGAAAATGTCTGTACATGCGGTTATCGCGTGTATTACCATTCCTAATCCGCAAAGTGTAAATCTTCATGAGAAATTCGGTTTCCGGCAAGTATCCGAGTTCAAAGAAGTGGGTTATAAATTCGGCAGATGGATTGACATTGGCGACTGGCAACTTTTATTATAAAAGCAAATCAGGGACAACACCGGCGAACATTGGCGGTAACGCCTCTTTTCATTCCGGTTCGTTTTATCCTGTTTACAATGACGTACATGCGAAATATCCGATATACGAATAAACCGGCAACAAAGACGTGAATCAGAAGGCTTCAACTATAAACAAGGAGATATTAAGGCTGGCAATCCCTAATATGATTTCAAATATCATCATTCCCATGCTGGGAATGGTTGACATTGCCATTGCCGGATATATTGGTGAAGATCTCAACATCGCCGCGCTTTCCATAGGTACGACTATTTTCAATTTCATCTATTGGAATTGCGCGTTTCTTCGTATGGGGACAAGCGGCATCACGGCTCAGGCTTATGGAGCCGGTAATTTTAGAGAATGTGCCAATATGCTTGTACGCGCGTTGTGGCTTGCCCTTATAGTGGCTTTATTTCTTGTAATGCTTCAGAAGCCTGTCGGTGATTTCTCACTTTATGCTATGCAGGGTAGCGATGCCGTACGACAATTAGCCGGCGAATATTTTTTTGTACGTATATGGGCTGTCCCCGCATCTATTTCCCTCTTTGCCGTTCAGGGATGGTTCATCGGAATGCAGGATGCCGGGACGCCGATGTTTATTGCCGTCACGTCTGTGATTATAAATGTGATATTCAGCCTTTTTTTCGTTTTTTGTTTCGATATGGGAATCTCCGGTATTGCATTGGGTACGGTAGTTGCACAATATGCCGGTCTGATAGTGTCATGTATCTTTTGGTTTGTAAAATACCGCAAATACATACAATACTTCGACGTCAAAGAATCTTTACGTTTTGCCCCTGTCGTGCGTTTCCTGCATGTTAACAAGGACATTTTTCTCCGTACGGCATGTGTCGTAGCCGTTTATACATTTTTTACAGCCGCCTCTGCCCGTTTTGGCGATACTATATTGACGACAAACGCTCTGCTTATGCAGCTATTTACATTGTTTTCATATATGTCCGACGGTTTTGCATATGCCGGTGAAGCGTTGTCGGGACGTTTTGTCGGCGAACGTAATCCCGGCATGTTGAAGCGTTACATTCGCTACATGATCTTCTGGTCGCTAATTATAGCCATACTGTATGTCATTGTCTATATTATGGCATGGCAGAAGATTTTGATGATTTTTTCTCCGTCGGAAGACGTCATACGCACAGCCGGACAATATATCATATGGATAATAGCCGTCCCATTGGTAGGATGTATTCCCTTTATGATAGACGGTATAATGATCGGCGCAACAAAAACAAAGCTGTTACGAAATACCGTTTTCGTCTCTACCGTATTATTTTTTGCCGCCTTCTACACCCTCTCTCCTGTCCTGGATAATACTGCATTGTGGATATCATTCCTCCTGTTTTTATTTTTTCGGGGTTTGCTATTATACTTCTACTCCGAAAAACTCGACGTTATGAAAATAATAGAATAATACATTCCGGATAATCAAAATCTACCAATCTTCAAATGAAAGCTGCATTTTTATTTTTTATTTATGTGATTGTCATTAACTTTGCACACAAAAAGGTAACGCGATGAGATTTATATTAACAATGGAGACAGACAAGACGACGGAGGGAAAAAACTATAATAAATTGGGCAGTATACGCAACGTCGCCCGGTTGCACTAATCGAATTATGACAGTATTATTATTTAAAAAAATAAATTTATGGAGAAATTAGCAGATATTGGATTGATTGGCTTGGCCGTTATGGGCGAGAATCTTGTATTGAACATGGAGAATAAAGGATTTACGGTTGCTGTGTTTAACCGTACGGTAGAAAAAGTGGACAAATTCATTAATGGACGTGGAAAGGGTAAAAATTTTATCGGCGTACATTCGATCGAAGAGTTATGTAAATCGCTTAAGCGTCCGCGCAAAGTAATGATGCTGGTAAAGGCGGGGAAGGCGGTTGATGATTTTATTGAACAGATCATTCCTTATCTTGAGGCGGGCGATGTTATTATTGATGGGGGAAATACGCATTTCCCGGATACAATACGCCGTACCGCATATGTAGAAAGCAAGGGTCTGAACTATATCGGCACCGGTGTATCCGGAGGAGAAGAAGGCGCGCTTAATGGGCCTTCGATGATGCCGGGTGGTTCGAGCACTGCGTGGGAGCTTGTAAAACCTGTTTTCCAGTCTATTTGTGCAAAAGCAGACGGACAGCCTTGTTGCGATTGGGTAGGGGAAAACGGCGCCGGACATTTTGTGAAAATGGTGCATAATGGAATAGAATATGGCGATATGCAGCTTATATGTGAAACATACCAGATGATGAAAGATCTTCTCGGAATGTCCGCCGGGGAGATGCATGAAGTTTTCAAAGAATGGAACGAAGGGGAACTTAACAGTTACCTTATTGAAATAACACGTGATATCCTGGCATATAAAAATGAGGAAGGAGAGGTCGTTGTTGATAAGATTCTTGATACGGCCGGACAAAAAGGTACAGGTAAATGGACGGCTGTTGCAGCGCTCGACCAGGGCGTGCCTCTGACACTTATTGGAGAAGCGGTATTTGCACGTTGTTTATCCGCACAAAAAGAAGAGCGTGTTGTCGCTTCAAAACAAATTCCCGTCCGTACCTCTTCATTTTCAGGCGATAAAGCTGCTTTTATCGAAGACCTGAAAAATGCACTCTATGCTTCTAAAATAGTATCTTACGCCCAGGGTTATATGCTTATGCGTGAGGCGGCTAAAGAATATAAATGGAATCTTAATTATGGCGGAATCGCATTGATGTGGCGCGGCGGTTGCATCATCCGGTCGGTCTTCTTAGGAAAAATAAAAGAGGCTTTTGATAAGAATCCGGATCTTACGAATCTCTTGTTAGATCCATTCTTCAAAGAAAAGGTTATAACGGCGCAGGATAGCTGGCGTCGCGTTGTAGTAGCGGCTGTGGCGAACGGAATACCTATTCCATCGATGAGCGCTGCGTTAAGTTATTTCGACGGTTATCGCTCGGAACGTTTGCCGGCTAACTTACTACAAGCTCAACGTGATTATTTCGGCGCGCATACGTATGAACGTATTGATCGCCCGCGAGGTGAATTTTTCCATACAAACTGGACAGGTAAAGGTGGCGATACCGCTGCATCTACCTATTCCGTATAATTTTCGGTGCCCGTCAGGATAAAGAAAAGTTTTCAGGGAGATTGAGAAAAGAAATGTACGTTTACATATTATGAATCCGATTTTATATTTGATACCGGTAACATTGGGGGAGACAGCGCATGATCGCGTATTGCCGCCGTATAATCGGGAGGTGATTTTGTCGTTGAAGCATTTTATCGTTGAAGATTTGCGTACGGCGAGGCGTTTTTTGAAGAAGGTGGACCCGTCAGTCGCGATAGATAAGATTTCTTTTACGGAGTTAAACGAACATACGTCTCCTGCGGTCATTCCAAGTATGTTAACCCCTATGGAAGCCGGCGAGTCCATAGGGGTAATGTCGGAAGCCGGTTGTCCGGCTGTTGCCGATCCCGGTGCGGATATAGTGGCGGTAGCGCAACGTAAGGGTTATTGTGTGACGCCGTTAGTGGGTCCGTCGTCTATATTGATGGCATTGATGGCTTCCGGGTTTAACGGGCAGCGCTTCGCCTTTCACGGTTACCTTCCGGTTGACATTTCCAAGCGTGCGGAGAGCATAAAAGCGTTTGAAGCGCGTATGTATTCGGAGAATGAGACGCAGATATTTATCGAAACGCCTTACCGGAACTATAATTTATTGAATGACTTTGTGCGTATATGCAGGTTTTCGACACGTTTGTGCGTGGCTTGCAATATAACGTGCGACGATGAATTTATACGAACGCTTCCGGTTAAGGAATGGGCGGGAAATATACCTGATATGAAAAAGAGGCCGACTGTTTTTTTGATGTATAAATAGTTTTTCCGCTTTCCTTCTCCAGATTAGTGGTTAGTGGTTAGTGGTTAGTGGTTAGTGGTTAGTGGTTAGTGGTTAGTGGTTAGTGGTTAGTGATTAGTGGTTAATAATTAAACGATTAACGGATGAGAATAAGAGGTTATACGGCTCATGAGACTGCGGTTATAGACGAAGGTTGTGAAATAGGCGAAGGAACAAAAATTTGGCATTTCTCGCATTTGATGACGGGATGCGTCATAGGGGGAAATTGTAATATCGGGCAGAACGTCATGATATCTACGGGGGTTATCCTTGGCAATAATGTGAAAGTACAGAATAACGTTTCTCTGTATACCGGCGTTACTTGTGATGATGATGTCTTTTTAGGGCCGTCTTGTGTGTTTACGAATGTGACAAACCCTCGTAGCGCTGTTTCGAGAAAGCATGAATATATGACAACGCACGTCTGTAGAGGCGCTACCATTGGTGCTAATGCGACCATCGTTTGCGGTCATATAATAGGTGAATATGCTATGGTTGGCGCCGGTGCCGTGGTGACGAAAGACGTCCCGCCTTACGCTGTGGTAACAGGTATCCCTGCACGTCAGACCGGGTGGGTAAGCAAATACGGACATCGTCTGGATTTCGATGAGACCGGGATTGCCGTTTGCCCGGAAAGCAATGAACGGTATCTTTTTGAAAACGGCAAAATCACTATTTTGCTTTTACATGGAGACGATGTGTGATATTACCCAGCGTAATTGTAATGACTCCTTCCGTAAATGAAGTATTTGTGCTTACCTTAATATCTCCGTCACTTGTGCTTAACGCCGTAATGCCGCTGCCTAATGTCATTGTTCCGGTGGCCACCGAGGTCACTGCAATTGTATTTGTGGTTGATGCGGCAAGGCTTCCCTTAGGGATCACGTATCTTGCCTTTGCGACTGTAGAGTCGCTAACGGCGATTCCTATCGGCACATATGCCGTATCCTTCACGCTTGTGACAATTGCATATTGCCCGTTTGATTTAATAAACTCCGATTCGCCGTCTATTGTGACATCATATTCTATATTGCTACCGAGATTATTCTGTGCCTGTTGCAAGCTAGCATATCCTTCGCTACGAACTTTGTTTATCGTGAACAGGTAATGATGATTGCGTTTTGTATGAATAAACGTGTCGGCATTATTATTATAAAAATCCAGGCGGTAATACGTTGCCGGGTTGCTTCCATCGTCCTTTTTGAGAATAATATGCTGTCTTCCTGTCGTGAAGTCTTCCTTGTTGACCGCGCTTCCTAGTACATCCGTTGTGCCTGTCAGGTATTCATAGAGATAAATGGTCTTTTGACTTACGGTGTTTTTCTGCAATAAATAGGATGTAGCAGTGGATACCCCCAACGACGGTTGGATTATTCCGAACAGGCCATTCGGTTGAATATATCCGCCGTTGCCATGATTGAATATGTTGTAACTGACATTTTCCGCTGTAAAATTCCCTGTAACATCAGATACGCCTGTCCCCATCTGTACTTGTATTTTTGCTACGGCGCGCGTCATCTCGCACGTATAGGAGGTGGGCCATATCATTTCCCCATACATGGGAAGAGATTCTCCCTCTAAATAATATTTGTGGGTACTTGAAAAATGACTGTTTATGTTTGATTTTGTAAGACTACCGATAAACTGAGCGATACTGTCGCAATTTGCTATGCATATAATGGAGTTTCCGTTCGTCGGTTTATTTAATAATTGGGGCAATAGTTGTGTCGCATAGCCGTTATTTATAATTTTGGAGCCGTATATAAGTTCATGGTGCAGGAGTGATCTTGGTTGTGTATTTCCAAATTCAAGCACCCATATACTGTCGATCGTAAGTTCGCTTCCTGTAGCCTCACTATAGACGGATACTAAGGGCGCCTCCGGCATACGCAGTTCAATAGATTGACTTTCTGAAATTTCTTTATTCCGGTCAATAATAATTTCATTATTGCATGCAGTGATGCATAGAACACTCACTATAAAAAACGTTATCTTTCTCATTGCTAATAGTTTTAAAATAAAATATACTTGCGCTTATATCGGCGTTTGCATTAAAAAAACGCTCCAAAGATAAGCATAAGATTCTTAATCTCAAAGAAAATGATGAAGAAAAAAAATGTTTTTAATTTTATCGGTTGGGAATATCGGTGATTATCAACATATATGGTTGCATTGTGGCATGTCTGTGTTTAGTCGCAGATTGCTATCAGACAGCTTTCAGGCTCATGTCAAGGCTTTTGACGGAGTGTGTCAGGGCGCCGACGGAAATATAATCGACGCCACATTCCGCATAATTACGTAGCGTTTCGAAAGTAATGCCGCCGGACGATTCTGTTTCGTACCTTCCTGCAATACGTTTCACGGCTTCGCGCGTATCGTCGGTATTAAAATTATCCAACATAATACGGTCAACGCCTCCGACGTGTAAGACTTCGTCTAATTCGTTGAAATTACGTACTTCTATTTCGATTTTCAGGTGTTTGCCTTTTTCCCTGAGATAATGATGTGCGCGTGTGATTGCCGGTTCTATTCCTCCGGCGAAGTCAACATGATTGTCTTTCAGAAGTATCATGTCGAACAGTCCGATGCGATGGTTCACACCGCCTCCAATGCGAACGGCCTCTTTTTCCGGGATTCGCATGCCGGGCGTTGTTTTCCGGGTGTCTAAGACGCGCGTTTTTGTTCCTTCGAGGGCTTTTACATACCGCCGGGTTGTAGTCGCTATGCCGCTCATCCGCTGCATGACGTTGAGTACAAGCCTCTCGGTCTGGAGTATGGATTGTATTTTTCCCTTAACAGTGAAAGCGATATCTCCGTTTTTAACTTCCGTTCCGTCGGGTATAAAGATTTCCGTTTGCATGGACGGGTCGAAATAATTGAATATCCTTTGGGCTATATCTACGCCTGCCAATACACCGTCTTCTTTTATAATCAAGCGGCTTTTCCCCGTTTCGTCGGGAGGTATGCAACACAGTGTAGTATGATCTCCATCGCCTATATCTTCGGCAAACGCAAGCGCGATCAATTCGTCGGTTAATACATCCGGGGTTTTGATTTCATTTATCATAGACATTCGTTATTTTTTATTCTATTCGTATAATCTGGATCAGTATGTTTCCGTCTTTTGTCGTATAGGTAATATTGACGCGATATTCGCCTTTGTCGGTTGTTAATTTGCCGACAAGGAAGCCGGATTCGTTTTTGTCCGCATGGTGTGCGACCGTAAAACCGGAAACTTTGTTTGTCCGGAAAAAAGCCTTAAGCGTTGCGATCGCATCGGTTCCCGAACATTTTTTGGACGTTCCGGGAACGAAAATGTCTACTTCTTCGCTCATCTTGTCTTTGAGTAAATCGGCGTTGCCCGCTTTGATTGCGTCGGAAACAGGCGTTATGTTCGCTGCCTGAATACTCAAAACAGAGAGTATGAAAGTGAATGTAAAAATAATCTTTTTCATAACAATATCCTCCATCTTTCTTTTAGTAAGACAAGACAAAAGTACATGAAAAATCTGCAATTTCCAAACATGCGCGAAATGATTTTTTTTACGAATGAAAATTACATGAAAATTCCGAATTTCCAGGTGCGTGAAATGAAAAAAAGGCGAAAACAATCGTTGATTCCTTTTTTGTGTGTATATTTACGCCCAAAAATGATAAAAAACGGACGTATTTTGCCCGTTGCGAGCAAAAGCGGATTTTGTTTATAATAGATAGTTGTTATGGTTAAGAGAATGTTTATGAAAACCGAAAGATTATTTTTATATGTGTTTGTCACATGGTTATTTATAGTGCCGGGTTGTTCCAAAGATGATGTTTCTTCCGATGTGATTTCTGCGCTTTCTCTGGAACTGACCGATCCGGAGAAAATTAATAAGTTTATAGTGGATTGTACGCAAGAGGTTTATTTGTGGGAGGCGCTGACCGACTGGCGGGAATATAATAATTATGATGTGTATCATGCCTATTCCGGTAAAAAAGAATTACATTATGAACTATTTGATGCGCTTTTATACGAAGACGATCAATGGTCTACCCTGACGGAAGATGTCGACGGTTTGCAGAGTTCGCTTCAGGGTATATCTACAACTTACGGATATACGTTGCTTTACGGTAAGTTTTCGGATACGGACAATTATTTTGCGATCATATTGTATATTTATCCTGGCGCTCCGGCAGAAAATGCGGGATTAAAGCGCGGCGATATTATTGTTGGAATAAATGGCGGCGATATAACGAGTTCTAATTATTCCGATTTGTATTATTCGTCTTCCGTATCTCTCCGTTTAGGATATGTTAATGCGAGCGGTGCGATCAGCCTTAAGCCCGGTTCTGTAGATATAGTTGCCGTCGAGATGTATGAAAACCCCATCAATACGGTTCGTATCATCGAGAAAAAAGATCATAAAATAGGGTATTTGTGTTATACGGATTACGTCAATACATCCGAGCGTGAATTGTTAGACGTGTTTGCCGGTTTTAAGGCGGAAGGCGTTACTGACGTCGTTCTTGACCTGCGCTATAATGGCGGCGGCCATGCAGTTACGGCGAGATTTTTGAGCAGCATTCTGGCGCCTCGTGCCGTTGTGAAGAATAAAGAAGTATATCTTACGCAGAAATGGAATGACCTGTATGATCTGTATTGGCAAAAACAAGGCAGAACTAATAATGAATATTTCATGGATACGCTATCCGTCAATATGGATCTTGATCGTGTTTATGTGCTTGTGACGGAAAATACGGCATCTGCATCGGAGGCGACGATCATAGGTCTTAAGCCGTATATGGACGTCGTTCTGGTCGGAGGAACGACGCATGGAAAATATTATGGCGGTTATTTACTTTCGATAGATGATTATTATGAAGGCGCTTCCGATTATAACCGGGAGCAATATCTGAATATATCCAATTGGGGGATGTATATCATGGTTTATCGTTATGCAAATAAGAATAATTATCCTGACTTTTCAGGAGGGCTTGCGCCTGACAGGGATCTGGCGATAGAAGAAGATTATTTAGCCCTGAAACCTTTCGGAGACGAGGCCGACCCGTTGTTGGGGAAAGCCCTGGAAAAGATTACGGGAGAGAAATTTGTGGCAAACCGTTCTTTAGCATCCGGGAGTTTGCCGCCATATACGATTTTCCCGGATATGGAATACAGGAGTATCGCGAGAAAAAACATGATTCATAATGCTCCCCTGCCAACAGGCTTAAAAGCAGAGTGAAATTTATTTGCTTGTGTGTAATATGTAAAATTTCATGTACCTTTTCCGGATGTTTTTACGGTGTTTGTTTATGTCCGGTCAATCCGGCGAGCAATAAATAGTCGAGTATCGTCATTGCCGCCATCGCTTCGACAACAGGTACGGCGCGTGGAATGACGGTTGGGTCGTGGCGGCCCCGCGCTTCCAGTAAGATCTCATGGCCATCCCTGTCGACGGTATTTTGCTCGCGCAACAAGGTTGCTACGGATTTGAACGCCACGCGGAAATAAATATCCTGTCCGTTTGAGATGCCGCCTTGTATGCCGCCCGAATAATTGGTGCGGACGCTTATGCGGCCATTGTCGTTGAAAAACGCGTCGTTATGTTCGGAGCCGCGGTAGAGCGGAGCGTCGAATCCATCCCCGTATTCGAATCCTTTGGCGGCATTGATGCTTAACATGGCTCCGCCCAGTGCGGCGTGCAATTTGCCAAACACCGGTTCGCCGACGCCCGGCGGGACGCCTTTTATCACGCATGCAACGACGCCGCCGATAGAATCGCCCTGTCCCTTTACCTCTTTTATCAAAGCTTCCATTTCTGTCGCTTTCCGTTCATCCGGGCAACGCACGGCATTAGTTTCCGTTTTGTCCAGATCGTAATCAAGGTAGGAGCCTTCCAGACGGATATTCCCGATTTGCGATGTATAGGCCTTAATATTTATGTCGTTTTTCCGGAGAACAAGTTTGGCGACTGCGCCGGCAACGCACCGCGCGATTGTCTCGCGCGCCGAAGAGCGTCCGCCTCCGCGTGGGTCGCGTATGCCATACTTCATTTGGTACGTATAATCTGCATGCGAAGGGCGATAAACATCTTTCAGGCTACGATAGTCGTCGGAATGCTGGTTTTCGTTCCTGACAATAAAACCGATAGGCATACCCGTCGTCCTGCCTTCATAAATACCTGAAAGAATTTCTACTTTGTCGGTCTCTTTGCGGGAGGTAGTCAGTTCCGATTGTCCCGGCCTGCGCCTGTCCAACTCGCTTTGGATAAAATCCATGTCAAGCGTAAAGGCGGGCGGACAGCCGTCGATCACTCCCCCGATGGCCGTTCCGTGCGATTCGCCGAAAGACGTCAGTTTAAAAATATTTCCGAAAACGTTCAATTTATATCAGGTTTTAAAGTTATAGACAACCCTGTTCGCATCCGTCATATTGCCCGGAAGAAGATATTTATAATAACGTCCGCATGTTTGTTTAACAGCATCCGCAGTTACCATGATTATGGTCGCACCCGTTTCCGCAATCGTCGTCGCATGCTTCGCATCCGCAACTGTCGCATCCGCAACCGCCGGACATGGCGCTGTTTATTGCTGCAATTTCATCTTCTGCAGGCTCATGCACGTCAAGTATTTCTCCGCTGAAATGCAGCGTTTCTCCGGCTAGCGGATGATTGAAATCCATGACGACCGCCTGGTCGTTCACTTCGAGGACAGACCCGTTCATACGCTCTCCTGTCGAATTCATCATCGGGAGCGTTACCCCTTCTCTTATATAGTCGTCGTCGAACTTACCGTCCACTTCAAAAAGATTTTTGGGTAATTCTACGACATGGTCTTCATCATATTCGCCGTAGGCATCTTCCGGGTTAATTGAAAAATGGAATAACGCTCCCGGTTCGAGTTCTTTGATATTTTCTTCAAAAGCCGGCAACATGCTGCCAACGCCGAATATAAATTGTAACGGACGATCTTTTGTCGCGCGTTCCATTAGTTCCCGTTCATCGTTTTCTCCTACGTTCAGCTCGTAAGTAACCGATACGAATTTGTTTTTTGAGATTCTCATAAAGTTATTTTTTTTATCAACAGGCTGCAAAGGTAACGTTTTTTACTTGATTGTCAACTACAAAGGCGGCAAAAATCTTCGATCACAGATTTAACCGTCGAATGTGACAAAATAAATAATACGATCAAAGAGTTTATGCCTTCGATTTCATATCGCCTTTTTCAACCGGTCTAAAGCCGTTTCGAGTGTGCTGCGCGGACATCCGACATTTATGCGCATATAGCCGTTACCTTCGGCGCCGAATATTGCGCCGTCGTTAAGCGCAAGACGGGCGCGTCTTTTAAAAAGTTCAATCAGTTCCTCGTGATTAAGCTCCAGTTCCCGGCAGTCTAACCATACTAAGAATGATGCTTGAGGCATGCAGGCTTTTATTTGGGGGATATGCTTTTTGAGGTATTCATCGGTGAACATTACGTTTTTGATTACATAGTCGAGCATTTGGCGGCGCCATTCCGCACCGTACGTATATGCAGCCGTCGTTGCAATATATGAGAACAGGGAACCTTCGTTAAATTCACCGGCTTCCAGATAAGAATAAAACTCCTCGCGTAAATGTTTCTCCGGCACAATGGCGTAGGATGCTACGATGCCGGCGATATTAAACGTTTTGCTGGGAGCGGCAAACGTGATACTGCAGGATGCGGCCTCGTCGGATACGGTAGCGAACGGATAATGTTTGAATGAAGGATAAATCATCTCGGAGTGAATCTCGTCGGATATAACGATGATCCCGTTGGCTGCGCATATTGAAGCTAATTTTTGCAGGGAATCTTTGCTCCATACGATACCGGCGGGATTATGCGGATTCGACAGTATGAGGATTTTACATTTTTCGTCGATGACGGATTCCAGATTGTCGAAGTCCATTTCATAGACGCCGTTTACGAGGCGCAACGGATTACGGACGACTTCGCGGCGCATGTTCTCCGGCACGAGGCGGAACGGATGATATACCGGCGGCTGTATGATTATTTTGTCCCCTTCCTGCGTGAATTTTCCTATGACAAAAGCGATACCCCTTACTATGCCCGGTATAAAACTCAGCCATTCGCGTTTTATGTCCCAGCCGTGCAGTTCGCGATTCCATGCGATAATGCTCCGGTAGTAATCTTCGGACGGGTAAGTATATCCGAAGACCGGATGTTCGCAACGCTTCTTTAGTGCATCAAGGATAAAATCGGGGGTGCGGAAATCCATGTCGGCAACCCATAGCGGCAAAAGGTCTTCGTCTCCGAAGCGTTCTTTAAGCATATCATATTTTACGCAATTAGTGCCTTTTCTATTTATGATTTCGTCAAAGTCGTAAATCTTCATGTGTGTATTTGTTTATTTTTCCGCCGGCAAATGTACTGTTTTTTTTAATATTTATATGTTCAGATGTACGATAAAGAGAACCGGGTTGTCTTCGTTCGCAGACCTTTCGGGAAATTTCCCGGATAAATCGTTTCCTGATTTTATGAAATAATATGAGTTATTATGGATATCTAAGGGTTGAAAATCCGCGATGTATCCGGTTTCGAAAAAATCATCTTTAAAACCTTCAGGAAGCAGGTATGCCGTATAATTCGCGTTATCGTAGCAGAACGTTAAATGGTTGTTGTCCGGACTGTTGCATGTTGACAATAAATATCGTTTTCCTTTTCTTATGGGGTAAATATGGGGCATTTCATAATTTGCGCCGCTATACAAAAGCGGAAATTGCTTTTGTTGTATGATATGTAACGTGTCTTCGAGCAGATGTTCCGGTTCGTAAGGCTGCGAATATGCATATATGCCGTCTTCATCGGCAAATAACGCCGAGACGCATGGGCGGTTGAAGATCTTGTTTCTTCCAACGTTAGCGATGTGCAGTGTTGTTTTTGATAATTCGTTCATGTCGACGTCTAATTGATACAGGTCATGCATGATTAGATATGACACCGGCTGTTTGTTTTCTTTTACAAGCGTTTCGGCCGTCGCCCATAAATATCCGTTATGGAATGTGAATGCAGTGAGTTTGCGCCAAGTATGTTTTATTTCGGTTTTTGATATGAAGTTGCCGTCATAATCATATTTACTAATATTGCGTTGACTGTCAATCACTAATATCTGACGCATGTTTGTATGTAGTACATATCCAATGATGAATGCATCGTTTTCATCATTTATGTCGCTTGCAATCCGATTGATGAAATTTCCACCGGTATCGAAACGAAGCAGTCTGTTTTCGCTAAGCAGGAATAGGTTATCCCCATCTTTGCGCGCATGTTTAATATCCCGCATGTTTCCGGAATCAGGCGTCTCCAGAGGTACCGGTATCACATGTCCGGCAATATCCGATAACTTGGCGGACTTTTTGATTTTTATATCATCATTTGAATAAATCTCAATCACTTTGTATCCTTGATAGCCATAAACCAGGAATACAATTGCCAGCAGTAAAAAACATCCTTTTCTCATAATTTTTTTTGCAACTATTGCTGTTATACGATTTTAATCGGCCGAACAAAGATAGCACATTTATTATAAATTACAAAATCGCGCGTACTTTCAACGCGCACGTATAACAACGACACATAATGAAATTTTCATTCGAGTTGTTTGGCATTAATAAAAGAAACCGTATCTTTGCCGTCAAATTTAAGAAAAAACAATGCATATGGTTACTATTCATAACCTTTTGATTTTGATTTTGATCTCTGTTGACGTCGTCGTGGTCTTGCGCCCGTATGCGTGAGAAAGGTATGCGTATAGCTGTATGGAATATTTAAAGCCTTTCTCTAACAGAGGAGGGTTTTTTTATTAGGGGTTTCGTTTAAAAAAGAATAATAATGGAATTACGCAGTTCAATTTGTATGCAGGGGCGTCGGATGGCCGGCGCAAGGGCTTTATGGAAAGCGAACGGGATGAAAAAGGAGCAAACAGGAAAGCCTGTCATCGCGATAGCGAATTCGTTTACGCAATTTGTGCCGGGTCATGTTCACCTGCATGAAGTGGGGCAATTCGTTAAGGCCGAGATAGAAAAACTTGGTTGTTTTGCGGCGGAGTTTAATACAATCGCCATTGATGACGGAATTGCGATGGGGCATGATGGGATGCTTTATTCATTGCCTTCGCGCGATTTGATTGCGGATAGCGTGGAGTATATGGCGAATGCACATAAAGTGGATGCAATGATTTGTATCAGTAATTGCGATAAGATTACCCCCGGTATGCTCATGGCGGCTGTGCGTCTGAACATACCCGCTGTTTTTGTCTCCGGCGGACCGATGGAGGCGGGAAGGCTGGGAGAGCAGAAATTGGACCTTATTGACGCTATGATTAAGTCTGCCGATCCCTCCGTCGGCGACGAGGAGGTGGCTGCGATAGAGGAACATGCCTGTCCGACGTGTGGCAGTTGCTCCGGCATGTTTACCGCAAATTCGATGAACTGTCTGAATGAAGCGATTGGTTTTGCTTTGCCCGGCAACGGTACGATTGTTGCAACGCATGAAAATCGTAAACGGTTGTTCCGTGATGCGGCAAAACTGGTGGTTGATAATGCATATAAATATTACAGAGACGGGGATGCTTCCGTCTTACCGTTAAGTATTGCAACCCGTGCGGCATTTCTCAATGCCATGACGCTTGATATTGCAATGGGCGGATCTACGAACACGGCGCTTCATCTGCTGGCAATCGCCAGCGAAGCGGGAGTAGATTTTACCATGGATGATATTGACGCTCTTTCGCGCAGGACGCCCAGTCTTTGCAAGGTTGCGCCTAACACGCAGAAATATCATATACAGGATGTTAATCGTGCGGGAGGGATACTTTCTATCATGAGCGAACTGGCAAAGGGCGGACTGCTTGATACGTCGGCAAGGCGTGTTGACGGTATGACGCTTCGCCTTGCGATTGACGCATACGATATTACAAATCCTGCTGTTTCGGAAGAAAATAAGAAGATTTACCGGAGTGCGCCGGGCGGGAAATTTAGTCTGACAATGGCTTCTCAGGCTACATATTATGATACGTTGGATAACGACCGTACGGGCGGTTGTATCCGTGATATAGCGCATGCATATTCAAAAGATGGGGGACTTGCCGTGTTGAAAGGTAATATTGCACCTGACGGATGTGTGGTGAAGACTGCCGGCGTTGACGAAAGTATATGGCGTTTTGTTGGGCCGGCCAGAGTTTTCCATTCGCAGGAGGCCGCCTGCGAAGGTATTTTAGGCGGACAAGTTCGTAGCGGCGACGTAGTCGTCATAACGTACGAGGGGCCAAAAGGAGGTCCTGGCATGCAGGAGATGCTTTATCCGACATCGTACATAAAATCGATGCATCTCGGTAAGGAATGTGCGTTGGTAACCGACGGACGCTTTAGTGGGGGAACATCCGGTCTGAGTATAGGGCATGTATCGCCGGAAGCGGCGTCAGGCGGTGCAATAGGCCTCGTGAAAGATGGAGATTTGATAGAAATAGATATACCCGGAAGGACGATAAATATTAAACTAAGCGACGAGGAGTTTGCTTTTCGCCGAAAAGAAGAGGAAGGAAAAGGAAAAGACGCGTGGAAGCCTGTCCGTGACAGAAAGGTATCTAAATCTTTGCAGGTTTATGCAAAGATGGTCGCTTCGGCTGATAAGGGCGGAGTGAGAACGTTGGAATGAGAGAAATAAGGAAGTAATAATGCGGGAATGAGAAAGATTGATTCGTGAATATGGAGAAAAATAAAATTACAGGGTCGGAAGCGTTACTTTGCGCATTGATAGCAGAAGGAGTAGAATGTGTTTTTGGTTATCCCGGAGGTCAGGCTATTCCGATTTATGATATGCTTTATGATTATAGAGATAAATTGCGCCATGTGCTGGTACGCCATGAACAGGGGGCTACCCATGCTGCTCAGGGTTATGCCAGGGTGAGCGGTAAAGTAGGGGTCGCGTTAGTAACATCGGGGCCGGGCGCAACTAATACGATAACAGGTATTGCCGATGCAATGCTGGACAGTACTCCTATGGTGGTTATCACAGGGCAAGTACCCTCATCGTTGCTTGGTACGGATGCGTTTCAGGAGGTGGATGTGATAGGAATTACGCTTCCAATAACGAAGTGGGCTTATCAGGTGAGGCATGCCGAAGATATAGCATGGGCGGTGTCGCGTGCATTTTATATTGCATCAACCGGTCGTCCGGGGCCTGTCGTCCTCGATATCGCTAAAGATGCGCAGGTGGGCATGGTAGATTATTCCTATACGCCGGTTGATTTCATCCGCAGTTACCAGCCTTGGCCGGATATTAACCGTGAACGAATAGAAAAAGCTGCGGAGTTGATAAATCGTGCCGAGAGACCTTTTGCGCTTGTCGGACAAGGCGTTATCCTGAGCGGTGCGGAAAAAGAACTGAAACGTTTTCTGGAGAAAGCGGATATACCGGCAGGTTCTACGATGTTAGGTCTCTCTGCTATGCCCTCCGGTTACCGACTGAATAAAGGGATGCTTGGTATGCATGGTAACATAGGGCCTAACCGCAAGACAAACGAGTGCGATGTGTTGATTGCCATCGGTATGCGTTTTGCCGAGCGCGTGACAGGCGATCTTAAAACATATGCAAAGCAGGCAAAAATTATACATCTTGATGTTGATAACTCGGAAATCGATAAAAATGTAAAGGTTGACGTGAAGGTATTGGGCGATGCGAAAGTCTCTTTGCGTGAAATCACGAAATTGCTGGAACCGGCTAAACATGAAAAATGGATTACGTCATTTGCACCGGACGAGGAGGAAGAGTATGAAAAAGTGGTAAAAAAAGAGGCGTATCCTGAGGGGGACACGTATTTGCGTATGGGCGAGATCGTCCGTAAAGTCTCGGAAGCTACCGGAAACAGGGCTACGCTTGTTACGGATGTAGGGCAGAACCAGATGATGAGCGTGCGTTATTTTAAATACAGTCGAACGAGAAGCGTCGTTACTTCCGGCGGCCTTGGGACGATGGGGTTTGGCCTTCCGGCGTCTATCGGAGCTAAAATAGGCGCTCCCGACCGTACCATTTGCCTTTTCACCGGGGATGGCGGTCTGCAGATGACATTGCAGGAACTGGGTACCGTCATGCAGGAAAAGTTAGATATTAAAATCATTCTTTTGAATAATAATTATCTTGGTATGGTACGGCAATGGCAGGAATTGTTTTTTAATGAACGTTATTCTTATACGGAGATGGAGAACCCGGATTTCGTATCTATTGCGAAGGCTTTCAGGATAGGAGCGCGCGAAATACGAAAACGTGAAGAATTAGACGATGCGATAAAAGAGATGCTTGATTACAGGGGGGCTTATATTTTAGTCGCCCATGTTGAGAATAGCGGTAAGGTCTATCCGATGGTACCCGCAGGGGGCAGTATTACTGAAATGCTTTATTAAAATTTAAAAATGACGTTGTATGAGTGCAGATAATAAAAAACTTTTCACCGTTATCATTTTTTCGGAAAATACGGTAGGTTTGCTTAATCAGATTACGATTATATTCACCCGCCGGCAGTTGAATATAGAAACGCTGTCCGTATCCCCTTCGGCCATTGCCGGGGTTCATAAGTTTACAATTACTACCTTTGCCGATGAAGTAACGATAGAGAAGATCGTTAAGCAAATAGACAAGCGCGTGGATATCCTGAAATCTTATTATAATACGGATGAAGATCTGGTACACCAGGAAATAGCCCTTTATAAACTGGGTACGGATCTGTTTGTTAAAATGGGCGGCGTGGAAGATTTGATACGGAAATACGATGCGCGCGTGCTGGATATAAACGAGTCGTGCGTAGTGCTGGAAAAGAACGGTCACTATGAGGAAACGCAGGCATTGTTTCATGAGTTAAGCGAACGGGTAGGCGTTTTGCAGTTTATCCGTTCGGGACGTATTGCAATAACAAAGAGTAAAGTCGAACGATTGAGCGACATGTTGGCCTCGGTCAAAGAAAAAATAAGGAAAAAGAAATGATGGCGTTCGAGAAAATAGGCGAATATCATTATATTACTGAATCCTATCTGTTGGATTTCCGGGGGAGGATTACGATTCCTATGATTGGAAGCTATATGTTACATGCAGCTTCTAATCATGCTTCCTTGCGTGGATTTGGATTTAGCGATATGACGGAAAAGCGTACGGCGTGGGTTCTTTCGCGTTTGGCCATAGAAATAAACCGTTATCCGGAACTGTCGGAGCCTGTTGCACTGTATACGTGGATAGACGAGGTCGGACGGATTTCTACAAGTCGTTGTTTTGAACTCGTTGACAACGCAGGCGATCCTGTGGGATATGCCCGTTCGATATGGGCGGCCATAGATATGCAGACACGTCGTCCTGCACCGTTGGAGGTTGAGGCGTTGAGCGCTTACATAGCGGATAAAACCTGTCCTATCGAAAAGCCGGGAAAAATAAGTCCGGCGGAAAACGAAACGGAAGGCATTCCTTATAAGGTTAAATACAGTGATTTGGATATAAACGGACATTTCAACAGTATAAAGTATATGGAGCATTTACTTGATTTGTTTGATTTGGATTTGTTTATCCGGAAAGAAGTAAAACGTTTTGAGATTGCTTATTTATCAGAGGGGAAGTATGGTATGCCGCTCACATTACATAAGAAAGAAACGGCGGCGAACAAGTATAGCATGGCAATTTGTCATGAGGGAAAGGCGATTTGCCGGGCAGCAGCAGACTGGGTTATAAGATGAATTTAATTTACTAACATAATATAAATGTAACAAAAATGGCAATAATTAATTTTGGAGGGGTAGACGAGAATGTTGTTACCCGCGAAGAATTTCCATTGGGAAAAGCAAGAGAAGTATTGAAGGACGAAACCATTGCCGTGATCGGTTATGGCGTGCAAGGTCCGGGACAAAGCCTGAATTTGCGTGATAACGGTTTTAACGTTATCGTTGGTCAACGTAAAGGCAAAACATGGGAGAAGGCGGTCTCCGACGGTTGGCAGCCGGGGGAGACATTGTTTGAAATCGAAGAGGCTTGTAAGCGTGCAACCGTTATTCAATATCTGTTGTCGGATGCCGCACAGATAGATCTATGGCCGACCGTTAAAAAACATCTCACAGCAGGAAAGGCCTTGTATTTTTCACATGGCTTTGCCGTCACCTATAAGGAACGTACAAACATCATACCTCCTGCCGATGTCGATGTTATTCTGGTCGCTCCGAAAGGTTCGGGAACCTCTTTGCGCCGGATGTTTCTGCAGGGACGTGGCCTGAACTCTTCCTATGCTATCTATCAGGATGCGACAGGACGTGCAAAAGAACGTGTTGTCGCCCTGGGGATAGGCGTAGGTTCAGGCTATTTATTCGAAACGACTTTCCGAAAAGAAGTTTATTCGGATTTGACGGGCGAACGCGGAACGTTGATGGGGGCTATACAGGGACTTTTACTTGCACAGTATGAGGTGTTGCGTAAAAACGGACATTCACCTTCGGAAGCGTTTAATGAGACGGTGGAAGAATTAACACAATCGCTTATGCCTTTGTTTGCGGAGAACGGTATGGACTGGATGTATGCAAACTGTTCGACTACTGCGCAGCGTGGCGCATTAGACTGGATGGGGCCGTTCCACGATGCTACGAAACCGGTTTTTGAAAAACTTTATCAGGAAGTAGCTAGTGGGAACGAGGCGCAACGTTCTATCGATTCAAATTCTCAACCGGACTATCGTGAAAAACTGAATAAAGAGCTGGCAGCATTGCGCGACAGTGAAATGTGGCGTGCAGGCGCTGTTGTCCGCAAACTTCGTCCTGAGAATAATTGACCGCGTAACCCAACTTGGCAAAACAAGTTGGGTTAATAGATAGGAGACGGGAAACAATGGTAGGACGTTTGGAGCCAGAGAGCAACACGATTATCGTTGATGTCCGAACCAAAGAGGAATTTTGTGGCGGACACATTGAGAGGTCAATAAATATTCCATTTGACAGGGTTTCGGAAGAAGCGGAAAAGTTGCGAGAGTACGAGCATGTTGTAGTTGTATGTGCGAGCGGCAAGCGTTCAGCGCAGGCAACGTCGGTTCTTGTCGACAAAGGATTGAAAAATGTTTTTGACGGCGGCGGATGGCAAAGTTTTAAATGTTTTGATAGAGGAGATGTAGGGTGAGAAAAAGATTTTCATACGGTTCATTTTTCAGTTTATCCTTTGTGTTTGCAATGGCTGTTTCATGTCGTAGTAGAGTAGACGGAGGCGCGGTTTGGCACGAAGTTTGCCATAAGGAGCAAGAGGTGGCGTATTTGTCAGCAGCGGAAAATGATGTGATTTGTGAAATAAATAAAGTTCGGACGAATCCGAAAGCTTACATAAATTATCTGAAGGAAGAAAGAGCTTATTATCATGGTCTGTTGATCAAACGGCCGGGGAAAATACCCATTCTCACACGCGAGGGGCGTGCAGCGTTGGAAGTATGTATCGCAGCTCTGGAAGAGGCGACGCCGGCGGAAGCGTTGTTGCCGGATGAAAACCTCTGTCAAGCGGCCGGATTGCTGGCGGCAGAACAGGCGAAAACCGGAGCAATGGGGCATGTCTGTGCTGACGGACGGACGTTGAAAAACCGAATCTTGCAATTCTGCGGTGATAAGTATATGCAAATGGCGGAAAATATCAGTTATGGTAGCTGGGATGCCCGCTCTATTGTGATTCGATTTCTGATAGACGATGGGATCCCGGGGCGGGGGCATAGGATAAACCTGATGAATTCATCCTATACTCATTGTGGGGTGGCAATGGCGAAACATCCGATTTACAGATATGTATGCGTGATTGACTTTGCGGCATATTAACCGTTATATAGAAATAGAAAAGAGATAGGTATTGAAATGATTGTGTTATGTGGAGGATGAAGATCTTTTTCCACAGGGTTTAGCTTTGATTAAACCATATGTTTTTTTCTTGGTCTAAACTAACAAGATAACAAAAATAACAAAACCTTATTGTTCACATTTTAAAAGTTACAGTTATGAGAAAATTAATGCTTATATTAGGTTTGGGGTTGATGATTGGTTTGGCTAATGTTAACAGAACGGAAGCTCAGATACATGTTAGTATCAATATAGATGTTCAACCGGCATGGGGACCCTCAGGTTATAATTACGCGGAGTTTTATTATATTCCGGAGTTAAATATATATTACGATGTGATAAACAGATTATTCTATTATCATAACAGGAGGCGTTGGATTTCTGCGCCGTATCTTCCGGTAATGTATAGTTCCTATGATTTTTATTCATTGTATAAAGTGGTATTGAATAATGTCCGCTATCCATGGAAATATAATCTTAGACATCGAAAGATATATGCAAAGTATTGCTATAACTATGTTCAAGTTCCTATTTTTTATATGAATGAACATCGTTATAATCGTGCAAGAAGCAATTTTCATGGATGGGTAGAGTCGCGTAATATGCCGGAAAATAACGGACGTCCCCGTAGTCGCGATTTTTCAAAAAATACGCGTAACGGACGTATCGGCAACGATCGTTTGCCCGGGAATACTCGGAGTACGACGGTGAATAATCGTAGTTCGCAGACGTTAAATAGCCGCGATGCCGCTACACGAAGTAATGCAACAGGAAACAATGCGAGTGGCAGAAATGATCATCGGGAGAATTCGGCGACGCCCTAACGTAACAATAACAAGAGTCGTAGCGATGCGAGCAAAAGTAGTAATAATACGGTAAAGAGCGGCCGGACGAATAATAATCGAAGAGGCGCCAATGAAGCGGCGGTCGATGGTAAACCCAAGAGTCGTAGCGCTGCCGATAATAAATAGCCGGTGTTACGTGAAAAGAGCCAGGATAAGTTCAATTAAACGTTTTCCGTTTGGCGGTAAAAAAGAAAAGAGCTATCTTTGG
>JAIRMH010000093.1 GCA_031258835.1 Tannerella sp. | reverse complement strand
TTGCGACTGCCGAAACGCATGACCGTCCATCGACCTGCAGGTACGTCCCACGTCAGCGAACCGTCGGGCTGCAACTGCGCCGTCAGGTCGATGACGCTCGCCTTATCCACGGCTACATCGCCCGGATGAGCCGCGTACGATTCGCTTGTGCTCAGATATTCTTTCACTCCAAACGACATCGAGCTGTACGGCTTGCGGTAATACAGCGCCCGCTCTTCGATTTCCCTCATCTTGAGATACCCGCCGTCCACGACATACGAAGTGTCAAGCCGCGTTGCGCCGGCAGGAATAGCAAGTACGGCCACATCCCGGTAAAAATCTTCCCATTCCTGTCGCGCTTCGTCGGCCATGCCGAAAAACGGTTGTTTTGGTGCAGGCTTAGGTAGCGCGATCGTCTGCCGTCCGCCGCCCGATACTTCGACCGTAGCGTAAACGAGGTGTTGCATCGACTCTTCGCCTTTCACCCACGGCCCGCCACTGCCCGTCCATCCGGGGCCAATACCGAGCGTAACGCCGATTCCGAGCCGTTCGCACTCGTGCACCGTGAAGGCAAACAAGTCCTGCCATTCTTCGCTCAGGAAATCGACTTTGCCACGAGGAACGCCAACGTTCACTTCCAGAAACAGCACATGCCCAATGCCCGCCTGTTTCATTGCTTCCAGATCTTTCACGACGCCTTCTTTCGAGAAATTCCCGTCCATAAAATACCAATACACGCCCGGACGAGCACTTGCCGGCGGATTTTTGAACCCTGCTTCCAGCGACGATACGTCGTCGCCACCGTTCGAGCAGCCCCACACGATCCCGCAAGCCATACAAGCAGCGAGAATCCATCTTATCACAACAGATACTTTTTTCATTTGAAATTTTATTTTATATGATTCTCATTAGAGTTTAGTAAGTTTATTTTTATAAGCAAACGGCATGTCCATAATCCTGAAATTGTGCAGTGTAGCGGACTATTGGTATACATCGTGCAGGCACGCAACCCGCTACGCCGTTTTCCGTACATCCGGTATTCCGATAAATATTCATCATGTGTTTCCTTAGAGTAAGGCCGCAGTTTGCTGAACTTTTCCTCGGGTAGCCCGTCATCGCCACAAAACGGGTTGATTTTTTTTGCCATTCCTGATATTTCATATCGCAAAGGTCGCACTTACGCACCTATTATGCAAATTTAATTCGACATAATCTCAGTTTTTGGCCTTTGGCCAAATCGCTTCACTACTTAGTCTGTTCTTAATAATACCTGTTCGGATAGTGGGTCGAGAAAAATGTTGCGAAAAAACCAGTCGAAAAATAAAAGGCAAAAGTTTATCCTTGAGTTTTTCCATATATTTTCGCAAATTCCATGCTGTTCCCGCCATTAAAGCGTTGATTTGAACGCCGGCTTTACCCTAAAAGTAATTTTCCAGCATCCGGTAATCATATTTTAAGTGACTGATTATCGGCTCTATTGCGGCTCTGGAACGAAACTGTTGGCGCTTTTTACGTTTCTGATAATTTGTGTCTGTTTTCCGTCAGGGTCTGATAAATTTCTCCGAACGGGAATATCCGGTAGCGGACGTAATCCGCACGGTGTAGACGCCCTGTGGCAGGTCGTTTATATTAACGGTTACTTCATCCCAACTGTTTTTCCGTTGCAGCAACATTACGCCCTGCATGTCGTATATTTCCACATCAAACAGACCGCTTTCGTCCGGCGCTACGGTCAATTGACCGTCATAAACCCGTATTTTTACTTTTGGAGAACCGGGGCCGTCTATCTTTTCATTTGCGACGAGCGTTCCGTCACAGTCGGCATACATGGGATACATGTACAGCAACTCCCCATCAACATGACAGCAGACCGGATATACAGTGTAATCATCGCCGGTAGGAATTGGAGCGTATCTGTGAAACGGCGTAAAAAAAGGATCGCCAAGACCTTCTATCACAGGATAGTCTGTACCCATCCAAATTCGTTTATGTTTTTTTCCGTCATTTAATACGATTGAATCAACTTTGCTGATGATAACTGTATTTGGCGTTGGATCCCCCCAGTTTTCGGATACAAAAGCATCTCCCGTTTCTAATGAAAAATCATATGCAACAAGTGCAATATCCTGATAAGCGGGATCGGCTGGTTCTAAATTTATTACATATACTTTTTGGTCTTCCGTTCTCGTCAGGAGTCTGTCCAGACTAAACTCGCCGGTTACAAATTTCCATTTTTTATCGTCAACGATTGTATCTCCGGATATAATAACCGTTAGCAACTTGTCCTGGACATAGGGCTTTCTTCCGGATAAAATATACGTCCAAACACTGTTCTCCGCCTCAAAAGCGTTCAGATAGCCGTCGCACCCCGTTTGAGGGAAAACATTAGCCGTCGCACTCAACACAACGGCTAATGTGATAACCTGAGTTCGGGATAAGCAAATATCAAAAAATGCAAATGCGCGAATAAAATACGCATTCCGATTGATTGGCAGATCAACGGCAATTGTGAAAAAAAGATGGTGAAGAAAAATCAAT
>JAIRMH010000055.1 GCA_031258835.1 Tannerella sp. | reverse complement strand
AAGGCCGATGCTACATTCGTGACCGGCAGATTTTTAAGGTCGTCCGCCTTGACGCTCGAAATGGCGCCGGTCACGTTGCTTTTTTTCTGAACGCCGTAACCGATAACCACCACTTCGTCCATGTCCATTGTCTCTTCAAGCAGTATGATGTCCAACCTTTCTTTTCCTGATACGCTCGCCTCCTGCGCGGTGTAGCCTATGTAGGAAATTGAAAGGGTTGCATTTTCGGGAACATTTGATAAAACAAATGCTCCATTCACGTCTGTTGTAGTACCGATACTGCTGTTGCCTGCAACTACTATCGTAGCGCCTATTAACGGTTCGCCAGTATTGTCTTTCACCGTTCCGGTAACCGTCTTTACCACCTGTTCAACCTCCGCTGCATTATTCGGAATCCGGGCGAAAACGCTCACATTCGTTAATGCCAATACGCTTAAAGAGAACAATATTATTCTCTTCAGAGGTTGCAATCTTCTTAAAGAAGCAAAATACAAACAATTTAAAATGTCTTTCATAAGATAAAATATAAATTAATAAATCAGTAAGAAATAATTGTGTTTCTATTTATTGTATAATCTAATTCGACAAAGTGACGCATACCAGGCCTGCGATGAACAACAAAAACATGGCGGCTATCAATCCCACGGTCCCACGGGAAGCGCCTTTAAATTCCTTCCATACAAATATCCCCCATATCATGGCAACGACAGGGGAGGCATTGCTTAGCGCATAGGCAATAGCCGGATTTGCCGCGCCGGCTCCCATAAAACTGATGGCCATGCCGCTCATCCAGATGAGGCCTCCCAACAAGCCCGTCAGATGCGTGCGGGCATCGCCTCCAAAATAATCTTTCATGGTTACTTTCCCTCCCTGTATGGGATGCTTCATGGCAAAAGTGTTGAATATGGGAGTACTGATCAGAATCCCTGCGGCAAAGAAAAATACGCCGGTATAGGGGCTTAATGTGCCTGTTCCGCCCGCTACATACAGGGGAGCTATGGATTTAACCACCAATCCGTAAAAGAACATGATGGCCAAACCCGCTACAACTGCCGATAAAATACCTTTTTTAGGGGTTGACGACTTCCCTGCCGACATATTCCCGTATATTTTACCGCACATAAGAATGGCAATAACTATAATAACGATGCCCGTCCATAACAGGAACGGGTTGCCGGGATATGCCTGCCCGGATAAAGTGATCAGAAGGTAGTTAAATATAATACCGCCGATCCATGCCAAACCGCCGCCGATGGGAAAACCTATCGACATACCTGCCACGGCAATGGCGGCGGTCAGGAATATGTTTCCGAAATTCCATACGATACCGCCTAAAAGCGCATACCGGATGCTTGACCAGTCCATAACGGCCATGTCCTCAAAGAAAGTACGTCCGTCATGTCCCAAGCTGCCCAGCGTCAGTGCGGCAAGCGTTGCCGTGAGGAACAAACCGATTGTGAGATCCCAGTAGAACAGTTCAAAGCTCCACTTCTTTGCCGCAACCATTTTCTGCGTATTTGCCCATGAACCCCAGCAAATGCAGCAGTAAACGCAGCACAGGATAGCAAGAATATAATTATTTACCAATATCATAACCTGATGTATTAAGTGTTAACTGTGATTGTATAAATTCCATCCGAGATAGTTTTCAACCGCTTCCTGCAATATCTCCCTTACGTTGTCGCGACACATGGCTACGTGATGCTCAAAACCGTTTTTACAGATATACTTCATTAGCTTTTGCAGATTATCTACTTTTGTTACGGCAATACAGCCGTCCATTCCGTATGGATCATCCGTAATCGTTCCATCACCCAAATATGATTTAATGCATCCGGCCGTATCGTCGGTCGATATGCGGAAGAAGGTGAAGTCACCCTGTTTTACTTTTCCATATACGGCTCCGAAGGTATTTACCTTACCCAGGGTTCTGCCCAATACGCCCAACGTACCCAGTTTGATATCATTCATGACAAATGATTTCGGGAAATTGCCACAGTGCGTACATACGCATTTGTTACGATCTTCTGCAAAATTATTATTCCAGTCGAGCAACGCCGACGGACGTTCGGAAGCCAGCGTCAAAGCGTACATGGATACGGCGCCCGCAATATCTACTTCACAGGCGGCAGGCAGTAATTTCTCGCCAAGCATGCTCATTGTCACGCAAGCGGCACAACCATAATTCTGTTCTAAAGAATCCCAGCATTGAATAGCCACGGCATTCACTTCATTTGCTTCCATCCAGTTTTCGACAGCTAATCCGAATTTTGCCTGAAGCGCTAATTTCTCATTGTATTCCGGGGGAATTGAGGCATATTTTCCGATTTCGTCTGTTTTTTGTACTAATTGAAGATCCGCATCTTCAATCTTACGGGCTGCCGCCAGTATTTCCGACAAATCGACCGGAACAACCGTAATGCCTGAAGCCTGAAGGATTTTTTCGCTCGCACGAACCGTCTGAAAACCTGCCGGACGTGCACCGATAGCGCCGATACGGGCATGACGAAGACCGTTTACAACACGGCAAATGGCGGCAAACTTATTGATATCCCCGGCTAATAAATCGGAATAGATGGAATAGGTATGTAATGCGGTATCGGTAAATGGAATCCCATATTGATATAAATTGTTGCACACCGAAATCTTACCGCAGAAGGCGTCGCGCCGGTTGTCCAAATCGACTTTATCATTCTCGTCGTCGCAGGCCTGAACCAAAACAGGTACGTTCAGGCCGGCTACACTGATGGCATTGATGATTCCTGTTTCGAAGCCAAAATTCGGCAACGACACGATGATACCGTCAATACGGTCTCTGTTTTCGCGAAAAAGAGTGGCGCATTTCAAGCCGTCTTCACGCGTTTCAATACTGCTGCTACCTGTAGGCGTTGCATCTTCCGGAAGGATTACACAGTCATATCCTTCGTCCGTGATCGTTTTTAATAATTGTTTGCGGACGTCTCTTGCCAGTTCGGAATTGAAATAGGCGCGTGTTCCTATGATGACGCCGAAACACATTTTTTTCTTGTTTTTCATCTTTGTGGGATATAAATTTTAAAAGTGATTTTATTTGATTAATTGCCTGACGGTATTCGTCCATCCCCTGTATAATAATTCCATTTTTCCCCCGTCTGTTACCGGCATGATTCGCTTATTATTGCTTCGCAGAGCGACAACATCTTTAAAACCGGCCCGGACATTGCGTGCAAATCCGTTCATTATTGCAGCGCCCAATGCCGAAGCTTCTTCCATATCCGAACAATTGACTGGTACCTGAAGCAAATCCGCCTGAAACTGCATCAGAAATTTGTTTTTAGTAGGACCACCGTCTACGCGTAATTCTCTCAGGTTAATGCCTGCCTGTTGTGTCATTGCGCTCACAAGGTCTTTCACCTGATAGGCGATGGATTCGAGAGCCGCCCGTAAAATATGCGCCTTGCCGGTAGCCAGCGTCATACCCAGGATTGCCGCTTTTACTTCCGGCTGCCACCAGGGAGCGCCTAATCCGGTAAAAGCCGGGACAAAATAGGCCCCTCCGTTATCTTCTACGGAAACAGCCCATTCTTCTATCTCTCCCGAAGTTGAAATCATATTCAATTTTTTCTCCAACCAGTTGATCGTCGCTCCGGTACAATGAATATTGCCTTCAAAAGCATAATACACTTTTCCAAAAGCGGCGAAACCGATAGAAGTAACTAATCCGTCCGGTGCGGCAACGACTCTTTCTCCAATATTCACCATAACGGATGAGCCTGTACCGTATGTCGCTTTTCCCTGCCCCTCTTCAAAACACATCTGGCCGGCTAACGCGCCATGGGAATCTCCTAAAACTCCGGCTATTGCAACAGGCTCCCCGAACAATCCATTCACTGTCGTTTCTCCGAAAACGGAATCGCAGGGAAGCGCCCGGGGCATCATGCTTCGCGGAATTGTGAAAAGATTTAATAATTCGTCGTCCCAATCCAGCGTATGAATATTAAAGAGTAATGTTCTTGAGGCATTCGTATAGTCTGTTACATGTCTTTTACCGTTTGTCAGTTTCCATATAAGCCAGGAATCTATGGTTCCCATTAACAGTTCGCCCTGTTCTGCCGCGTCACGGGAGCCTTCGACATTATCCAGTATCCATTTTACGCCGCTTGCCGAAAAGTACGGATCAATCAACAAACCGCTTTTTTTTCGAACCATATCGGAATATCCTTTTTCTTTCAGCTCTTTACATATATATGCGCCTCTTAAACACTGCCAGACGATGGCATTGTAAACGGGTTTTCCTGTATTTTTGTTCCATACGACTACTGTTTCCCGCTGGTTGGTAATGGCAAGAGAATAAGCGCATTCTTCATCCGCCTGTTCCTCTTTCATCAGGTCTGCAACGGATGTTAATACGTTCCGATAAATCTCTTCCGCATCGTGTTCCACCCATCCGGCCTTCGGATAGTATTGATGATGGCTTATGTTTACCCTGCGTATTAATTCATATTCCTCCGAAAAGAGCATGGATTTCGTTGCCGAAGTACTTTGGTCAATGGTTATTATTTTGCTTTTCATCCTGATATAATTTAAAAGCCAATATATCTTTATGCGATAAAGTTCAGCGCCGTTTTGAAAATTCCCGTAGCGTCTAATCCGTAATAGGCAAATATCTCGGATGAATTGCCATGTATTACGTTCTCATCAGGTATGCCTATAATCCTGACAGGCACAGGCGATTCGGCTAATGTCTCTGTTACTAAACTCCCCAATCCTCCAAACCGGCTATGTTCTTCAACGGTTATGATTCGCCCGGTTTCCTTAGCTGCACACAAAATAGCATCCCTGTCATAAGGTTTAATCGAAGCCATATCAAGCACACGGGCTTTTATGCCCTTTTTGTGAAGCATAAGGCCGGCCTGATATGCATGATAGACCGTTTCACCGGTTCCGATGACGGTTAAATCATTCCCTTCCAACAATATATTTGCTTTCCCTAATATAAAATCAAAATCATCGTTTTCATAGACCTCCGGCACCGGAGCACGGCCGATACGTACATATACCGATTCCGGATAATCGACCAATAATTTCACAAGCTTTTTTGTCTGACGGGCATCGCTGGGTAAAACAATATTCATATCCGGGAAAGTACGCAGTACGGCTATATCGTGCAGACTGTGGTGCGAAGCTCCCAGTGCGCCGTAAGCGACGCCGCCGCTGACGCCTACTATTTTTACATTATTCCGGCTGTATGCTACATCCACTTTAATCTGTTCCAGACTGCGGGCTACGTAAAAGCAGGCCGGCCCGCAGGTAAATACTTTTTTGCCGCTATGGGCTAATCCGGCGGATATGCCGACTGCATTTTGTTCGGCTATTCCACACTCGACGAACTGTTCCGGCAGTTCGTTTGCAAAATCGTCCAATGTCACCGAACTGCGCGCATCTGTTGTGACTGCTATTATATTCCTGTCGGTACGGGCGAATGACAATAAGGTGTCGGTAAAGATTTTTCTACAGGCTATCATATTCTTATTTGTTTTTCTAAATTCATTATTCTTTCCGAAATCTCCAGAATGGCCTGTTCGTACTGTTCCGTACAGGGTATTCCATGATGCCATGCAGAAACTCCTTCCATGTATGAAACCCCTTTACCTTTTGTAGTATGGGAAATCAATAAATGAGGGCGATGATTGGCATAGTCTATGCTATTAAATATGCGGATTATATCTTCTGTATTATCTCCATTTACATCTTGCACATCCCAGCCCATAGTGCTCCATCGTTGGCGAACATCTTCTATGGCCATAATTTCCTCGGTCGGCCCGCTTATTTGTAACCCATTACGATCTATAATGGCTACCAGATTGTCTAACTTATACTGATTGGCAGCCATAGCAGCTTCATAGATGGAGCCTTCTCCCTGCTCGCCGTCACCCATCAACACGAATGTTTTATAAAGTAATTTATTCATTTTGCCGGCAAGTGCAATACCGACGCCAATAGATAAGCCGTGTCCCAAAGCACCCGTATTCACTTCAATACCTGAAATTTCAGTAGTGGGGTGGCCGGCAAGGACAGAGCCGAATTCGCCCAGTGTATTTGTAACATCCGGCGAAATGAATCCTCTTGACTCCAGTGTCACATACAATGCTTCCACACAATGGCCTTTACTCATAATAAAACGATCTCTGTCAGGATCTTTGGGATTGGCGGGATTCAGATTCATTATATCAAAATATAGTACGGTAAGCACATTAAGGCATGAGAGGTCTCCTCCGATATGAGCAGCCTTTGCTTTAAAAACAATCTCCATCAACCGTTTGCGATTTCTTTCGGATTGCAACTCTAACTCTTTTGCTTTCATAAAATTACTCTTACATATAAATTAATACATCCAAATTCAAAGGCAAAGAAAAGCATTTAATATCATAAATCAAAGACAAACGCAATCAAACATAAATAATTTAAATATATTTAACTTTAAAAGATAAGCAAACAAAGTATTCGGCGGAATAAAATTGATATTGAAAGAGAAAGAAGGGTGATCGGATATCATCATATAAAATATTGTAACCATGTAATATTACGAATAATACGGTTTTAAAAATCTTATTTTCAGTATATTTCTGTTATACATATTTGCAAATTCATTAAAATAAAGCTGATGTATCGTCTTTTGAACAGATCTTTCATTACTATAATCGCTATAAAAAAGTTTCTATCTGTTAAAATAATGTTTTTTATTTTCGATTGTATTCTAAATTCATTAGATTTGTACGCTTATTTTTTATAGCTTAAGTATGATTAATAGTGTTGACGAAGGATTGGAGATGATTCAACAAGGTCGGGTGGTGATTGTTGTTGATGATATGAATAGAGAAAATGAAGGGGATTTCATTGTCTCCGGTGAAAAAATAACGCCTGAAATAGTGAATTTTATGATTACCTGCGGTAAAGGTTTGCTTTGTGCGCCTTTACCGCGTTCACGCTGTGAAGAGTTGAAATTATATTCTATGACACAAGATAATACCTCCATATTAGGTACGCCGTTTACCGTGTCGGTAGATCTGCGCGGGTATGGTTGTACAACAGGCGTGTCGGCCTATGACCGTTCGACTACTATACGCGCATTGGTATCGGGAGACATTGAACCTGTCGAACTTGCGCGTCCGGGACATGTTTTTCCTCTTTGCGGAAAAGACAACGGAGTACTGGAACGCGACGGACATACGGAGGCATTACTTGATATGACGCGAATAGCCGGTTTGAAACCCGGAGGCGCCCTCATTGAAATATTAAATGAAGACGGCACAATGGCACGTCTGCCTCAATTAATCGAAATAGCCAAACGATTCCGTTTGAAAATAATATCAATTAATGATATTCAGGAATATCGCAAAACTAATAATATATAGTTATTATGACACTAAACCGAAGAAGATTAAAGATACTGGCTTTAATACGTGAAGATGGGCATGCTAAAGTGCACGAATTGAGCAAAATTTTCAAAGTAACGGATGTTACTATCCGGCAAGACCTTGAAATATTGGAAAATATGGGTTATATTCAAAGAGAACACGGGGGCGCTTTTTTAAAAGAGATAGATTCTTTCGCAAAATCAGGTCAAGTGTTTAATCAGACGCATATTGAGGAAAAAAGAGGAATAGCCCGGAAAGCCGTTACCTTTATTAATGAAGGAGACAGTATTATTCTTGATTCCGGTTCAACAACTACTGAAATTGCCAAACTGCTGACTAATTTTAAAGAACTTACAGTAATTACCAACGCGCTCAATATCGCTTTAATTTTAGGCGAGAATCATGGTATTAACTTAATTGTTACAGGAGGTGAATTTAAAGCGCCTACCTTATCGTTAACCGGAAAAATGGCGGCCGATGCTTTTAAAGATGTACATGTGAATAAATTATTTTTAGCAACGGCCGGAATATCTTCCGATATGCGTTTAACATATCCCAGTTTAAGCGACCTGATGGTAAAAACGGCTATGATAAAATCTGCGGATAAAGTCTATTTAGTAGCCGATTCTTCAAAAATAGGAATCAGCGCTTTTGCTAATCTTGGATTTATATCATTAGTTGATGCTATTATTACAGACGCTAATATATCAAATGAGCGCTTAAAAAATATAAGGGAACAGAATGTAGATATATACTATTCCGACATTTTATACGAACAGAAGCCACAACAATGATCATCACAGAAAATATTATGCAGACATTTTTTGTCGCAATAATTCCTAATCCGGGTCGCGTCGTAAGGCGTCGAACAGGGAGATCTGTTGTTCTTTCATGATACGGTCTGATGATAAAAAGGGTAGGCTCTCCAGCGCAAAGAAAACTTTATCAAGGTATCGAAGTCAGGTCGTCATTACCTCTGGTGATCTCACTTAAAAAAACAAAACTTGTAAATATAAAACGGACTTGCAGGATGATAGATAGTAACGCATGTCGAGCATGGCCAACAAGCGAATCGCACGTACGTCAAATCGTATTTAATCCTTTGTATCCTTGACGACAACCTCCGCCAGCGTGAATTCCACATCTGTCTATCCTTATTTCCACATATTTATATTAGCATACTTTTTAATCATGGTCAAAAATATCAGGGTATTTTCTCAGAAAACTTGCTTTTCAACGCAACTCGCAGCCACTACCGGCGCAACTCGCAGCCACCTGCCCTGAAATCTTTTACAATTAATTTGTTGCCGTCTACTTTTGCGCTTGCATTAATATTGATGCAAGCATTTTAAATCAAAAACAGTATGGACGATCATTTGAAAGACCGGGACATTCTTCTGGTCAGAGAAAAAGGCGGCGATGAGTTAAAAGTTGCCGGTATGGATAAGGACGGGAAAGTGAAACAGGACAAACCTGACAGCGAGAATCCCGACTTGTTGAAAATCGACAAACATGGGAACATACTCGAAAACTTTATGCGTCAGGTCAAAAACCCGACGAGGTTTGAATTTTTCCTCGTTCCGGTAGAGAAATTTAAGAACGTTGTGCGGAAATTGCAGGAGGCGTTTAAGAATCCCGACAAGCCTGAAAACAAGGCGTTTATCGACCTGCACCGTGTAGACCCGGAAGCATTCCTGAAAAAACATGGACAAACGCAGGAACAGCCCCAAACGCAAACAGCTACATCCGGCAATGCCATTGACGAAAACAGAATAGACTGGTCGCAGTTTGAACGTCTGGGTATCAGCCGCGAAACGCTGGAAAAGACAGGCAATCTGGAAAAGTTGCTGAATTGGCAGAAAACGGATTTGCTGCCCATCTCCCTGAAATTCGACGACGTTTCCCTGCGTACCGACGCACGCTTAGCCCTGCGGGAGAATCCCGAAGGCAAACTG
>JAIRMH010000344.1 GCA_031258835.1 Tannerella sp. | reverse complement strand
GCTTTCGACGCATTGAAGACTAAGCGGTTGGAAAAGGAACTGTTCCACAGCATCTGCATCTCTACGATAAACTGCCGACCGTAGTTATCCTTGCAGCGGACGTCCACGATCGAGTTCTTTTTCGCGGGATTATCGGGTACCTGTTCTGCCGGGAGGTATTCCAGGCTTTCTATGCGCTGATTTTCTTTCAGGGGCATTAGCGCATTGAGGAAACTTTTTAGCAAATTAGGATGTTCGCCGAAGATACGCTTGAATATCAAATCATTTTTAGGGTCTAAATAACGTGCCATGATAATTATTTTTTAAATGATGCTACAAAGATAACCAAAACAAAATGATTTTACATGATGCGCAGTTCAAATTTTATGCCGATATTTTTAGTTATTGAAAAAATCGTCCGATTGTGTCTATGATATATGTTTGCATTTCGTCCGTCATTTCCGAATGGATCGGGAGGGAAAGCACTTCGTTGCACAAGCGTTTGGATTCGTCCGGTTCGCCGGATAAACGTACGACTTGTCGGTATGCTTCCTGTTCGTATACGGGCAGCGGATAATAGATCATCGTCAGAATGTCTTTTTCTGTCAGATATGCTTTCAGGGCGTCGCGTTTACCGTTTTGTACCCGTATCGTATACTGATGATAGACATGTGTGGTATATTCGCATTTGGCCGGCAGGAGGATATCGGTGCAGCTTTTTAAGGCGCCGTCATACCGGCTTGCGAGTTGTCGGCGTCGTGCGGCGAATGTATCCAGATAATCCATTTTTACGTTTAGTATGGCGGCTTGTACGGTATCTAAACGGGAATTACAACCGATGATTTTGTGTCGATATTTTTCCGTTTGTCCATGGTTGGCCAGCAGGCGGAGTTGTTCGGCAAGATGATTGTCGGAGGTGAACAGTGCACCGCCGTCGCCGTAGCAGGCAAGCGGTTTTGTGGGGAAGAAAGAGGTGGTGCCAATGTGTCCTGTCGTGCCGGTTTTTTTTGAATGGTTGTCGCTGAAAGTATATGATGCGCCTAATGATTGCGCATTGTCTTCGATGATTGCAAGGCCATATTTGCCGGCTATTTTTTGTATCGCTTCCATATCGCACGATTGTCCGAACAGATGTACGGCAATGATTGCTTTTGTATGTACGGACATTGCTTCTTCAAGCAGTTCGGGGTTGATATTGAATGTTTCCGGGTCGACGTCGACAACGACAGGCGAAGCTCCAACCGAGGCTATCGCTTCTAACGGGGCAATATACGTGAAAGCAGGCGCTATGACTTCGTCTCCATACCCTATATCCAGCGCCAGAAGCGCCAGACGGAGCGCATCGGTACCGTTTGCACACGGGATGACGTGCGGGACGTTCATATATGAAGCGAGGCGATCGCAGAAAATTTTTACCGGTGCGCCATTTATAAATGCGGCACTTTCGAAAACATTCTGCACGGAGGCGTCTATCTCCTCTTTCAGGCGCAGATACTGACTGCTTAAATCCGCCATACGTATAGGTCTATTCCTGCGATATTGCTTCATTGCGTCTGTTTTCGCACTATTTTACTTCGCTACCCGGCGTCACCTTTCTATCCGGCATGATCACTGACAGGTTACCGTCAGCGTTTTCGGCAGACAGTATCATTCCTTCCGAGAGGATACCTTTAAGTTTTCGCGGGGCGAGGTTGGCTATAAAGCACACTTGTCTGCCGACCAGCTCTTCCGGACGGTAATAGTTTGCTATTCCCGAAATAATGGTGCGACCTCCCAGCCCGTCGTCAATTTTGAATTGCAACAGCTTGTCGGCTTTTGGCACTTTCGTACATTCAAGTACGGTGCCTGTGCGGATGTCAAGTTTGGTAAAATCATCGAAAGCAATCGTCTCGCGGATTGGGGGCGTTCGTTTTTCCGCTGCTTCGTTAGCTTTTTTAGTATCAAGAAGTTTCCGCACCTGTTGTTCTATGACGTCATCATCTATTTTTTCAAAGAGAAGCTCTGTCGTCCCGAGTTGATGACCTGTTTCCAGCAATGTCGTCTCGCCGAGTCTGTCCCATTTCAGGGGGGCGATATTGAGCATTTTATTCAGTTTCTTCATGCTGAAAGGCAGGAACGGTTCGAATGCAATGGCAAGGTTTGCCGTTATCTGAAGCGCGATGTTAAGGATAGTTGCGACGCGTGTCATGTCAGTTTTCGCAAGTTTCCACGGTTCCGTATCGGCCAAATATTTATTTCCGATACGGGCCAGGGTCATCGCTTCTTTTTGCGCATCGCGGAAGTGACATGTATCTAACAGTTTCTCCAGATTCGTTTTGACGCCGGCAACTTCTTTTAGCGTCTCTTTGTCATAATCGGAAAGTTCGCCACATTCCGGCACTTTATTGTCAAAATATTTGCCGGTGAGGACGAGCGCCCGGTTTACAAAATTGCCCAGAATAGCTACTAACTCATTATTATTACGAGCCTGGAAATCGCGCCATGTAAAATCGTTATCTTTTGTTTCGGGGGCATTGGCTGTCAGCACATATCGCAATACATCCTGTTTCCCCGGCAGTTCTTCGAGATACTCGTGAAGCCATACTGCCCAGTTGCGTGATGTTGAAATCTTGTCTCCTTCGAGATTCAGGAATTCGTTTGCCGGCACGTTTTCCGGCAAAATATACGATCCTTCGGCTTTAAGCATGGTGGGGAAAACGATACAATGGAACACGATATTATCTTTTCCGATAAAATGTACTAATTTTGTTTCGGGATCTTTCCACCATTTTTCCCAGTCGCGGGGCAGCAATTCCTTCGTATTCGATATATATCCGATGGGTGCGTCAAACCATACATACAGTACTTTTCCTTCCGCTCCTTCCACCGGAACGGGAATTCCCCAATCCAGGTCACGACTTACGGCGCGCGGCTGCAGTCCCATGTCGAGCCAGCTTTTACATTGTCCGTAAACATTAGGTTTCCATTCCGTATGATCTTCGAGTATCCATTTACGGAGGAATGGTTCGTACTTATCGAGTGGCAGGTACCAGTGTTTCGTTTCACGCATTACGGGTTTGCTTCCGCTGATTGTAGACCTGGGATTTTTCAGTTCGGTAGGGCTTAATGCCGTTCCGCAGGCTTCGCACTGGTCGCCGTATGCATTTTCATTTCCACAGTGCGGACATATTCCCATGATGTAACGGTCGGCCAGAAACTGTCCGGCGTCTTCATCATAATACTGCGCGCTTGTTTTTTCGATGAACACCCCTTTGTCGTAGAGTGTGCGGAAGAAACCGGAAGCCGTCTCATGCTGGGTTTTGGATGTTGTCCGCGAATAGATGTCGAAAGTGATGCCGAAATCTTTGAATGATTTTTTAATAATGTTATGATAGCGGTCAACGATATCCTGCGGAGTAACGCCTTCTTTTTTAGCGCGTATAGTAATAGGTACGCCATGTTCGTCGGAGCCTCCGATGAACAGGACATCTTCGTCTTTCATGCGCAGGTAACGCGCATAGATATCCGCGGGCACGTAGACTCCTGCCAGATGACCGATATGTACAGGCCCGTTGGCATAGGGTAATGCGGAGGTAATGAGTGTTCGTTTAAATTTTTTTGCTTCCATTCATCCTTTGTTTTGGGTGCAAAGGTACATGATTTTTCCCTAAAAAGTTAAAATTCGACACCGAGTTTAAGGCTGATGCCTCCTGCCGCTTTAGCTTCGTATTTTATCGGAGGATTACTATCCTTATCAGCCTTGCTTTTGTAGTAATAATATCCGTATCCTCCGTTAGCCGGTATTCCTCCGTAGTTCTGATAGGAGTATCCTACGCTTATGTTGATTCCGATGCGGGGGGATATTTGATATTTTACGCCGACGGCAGGATTCATATATATCCCCATGTTTCCGAATCCGTCACTGAGGTTAAATGCATAACCGATGCGGAACATGGCAAATGGCGTTATGGCGCTGTTTGGTATCGGATAATACCCGCGTACATCTATAAATATAGGAAGTGTCATGTAAGATGAATCTATGGCGTGCCGGTACGTTACGGAGTCTGTTGGAGTAATGAGTGTTCCGGAATTGACGACGCCTACGTATTGAGGGTAACTTTCCGAATTTTTCATTTTGGCGTTACGCGCATTATACATATGCAGTCCAAGGCCTGCTCCTGCAAAAAGAAATTTGTTTATCTGGAATCCATGACTTGTATTTAGCTCTAAATTTCCTTTTTCCCCCGTTCCGCCTAAAGGGTAATCATAACCTATATCGAATGTCCCTTTATATCCGCTTATACGGTAGTTGTCGTAATCGTCGTCATATCCGGAAGAAGATCTCCGGTTATCGTATTCGTCGCCGTCGTCAGGTCTTGAAGTCCTGCGTGATGAAGTCTGTTTTGTCGAGGTCTTGTCATTATTACGCGCAGAAGTTCCGCGTGATATCCGTTTGACGTCGTCCATCGAATATTCGTATACTTTGCCTGCCTGGGTACGTATGCTTACGAAGTCATCGGGTTCAAATTCCTCGATAATTCCATGAATGACGCGTCCGTTTGCCAGATATACAGCATCGTTGCCGGAGGTCTGTCGGGAGGAATTTTTGTCGCGCGATGAAGGAGGCGTAGTGCGTGAAGATGAACTGCGGGTGTTCCGTGATGTATTATTGTCCGGCTCATCGCCTAACTGCAGGTTAGATTCATTGTCATAGCTTTCCATCTGTTGTGCGATGCGACGGCGACGTACATTTGATGATGATTCCGCGGGTATGTTGGTACGCTCGCCGGCGTTTCGCCGGGTATATTGCATATTTTCATCACGATAAGCAATGCCTATTACTTCTATAGTTTCATCGTTTTCACTGTCAGGGACATCCATAATGAGGATCGTTGTTCCTCCGATTGCCGCGGTTTTCTTTTTCAGTTGTTCTATGGCGTCCTTATAACTGATCTTTGACATGGCCGATACACGGTTAAGGCGGGTCATGCCGCGGACGTCCGTTTCTGAAAATGTAGTTTTCACATCCTGCCATAATATTTTATTATCGGAGGAGGGTTTGTTTCCTGCAGAAGGCGTACGGTTTGCAGAACTCCTGTCGGACGAAGAAGTGCGGTTGGGAGACGAACGCAAATTATCATCGCATATTTCTTCCATGCCGTTTTCGTAAAGTATATAAGAAATTGCCGTTTTCGGTCTTTCGTATACGGCGGTTTCTCCCGGATAAGTATACTCCACACGATTCTCAAGGCTTCTTTGTATATATACCTCAATCGTTTTGCCGTTACGCAAAACAATCTTATCCTGCGCATGAAGGCTGTAAACAGATCCAATCACTAATAGTATGCAAATAACAAACTGTTTCATACGTGTATAATTTTTTGCCCTGCAGTTTCCGGTGAAAGGGTTTGTTTTAATATGTTTCCGGGCGTGGAAACTACTGAATATTAATGTATTATTGTATTGTAAAATATTTTCCTAATATTCAACGCCCGTTATTCAGGTTATTAAAATATACCTTAAACGTGGCAAAGATAAAACAAAGACTTTGAAATATCAAACTAAAAAACAAATTAATTATGTTTTTTTCTCTTTGTGTGTTTTTCGTAAGGGTTTCTGCGGTTGTAGTCATTTTCTTTTTTGTTTTTCCCCCGACGGTTATTCTCCGCATAGTCGTAGCTTTTTTCCGGCGTACGACTTTTCCTGTTGCTGCGGCCTTTCTCTGTTGCGGTCTTTACGATAATCGCCATCCCGTCTGCCTCAAAGCTGTTTAGGGAATCCATGACACGTCCGGCATCCGCTTTATAGACTTCGAAAAGTGTGCAGTCGTCATGTATCTCGATGCGCCCTATATCCACCTTTCGACCTGTTACGCAGCGATTTAGCAATTCCATAAGTTGCGGAGGGGTGAGTGCATTTTTCCTGCCGAAGTTTATTTTAAGGATTTTCATACCCTCTCCGGCGCAGTCGGAAGACAGTTTTCGTTTTCCTTCGCGCGTTCTCTTTGTTTCGTGCGAATCGTTTTTTTCATCTGCCGTTTCAATTTCTCCCGCCTCGCGGTAGTAATCGATAAGGCGGTTAAATTCGAGTGATATGAGACGTTTTATGATGTCTTCTTTTTCGAGCCATTCTAATTTGCGAAATATGGAAGGCATTAATGATGCAATATCATCTTCGTTTACCTTTACTTTTTCTATTTTGTCGGCAAAGTTGAAAAGTTGTTTTTCGCAGATTGTTTTGCTGTTGGGGATGCTTCCTTTTTCAAATTTGCAATTTGCGGCATCTGTTATTTTGCGTAATTTTCCTTTTTCCTTTGTGTGACAGATAGCAATTGAGATGCCGGTTTTGCCCGCCCGGGCGGTACGTCCGCTCCGATGTGTATATGCTTCGGTTTCGTCAGGCAGTCCGAAATGTATGACATGCGTAAGGTTATTGACGTCCAAGCCCCTTGCCGCAACGTCGGTGGCAACTAATAGCTGCAGATTGCGATTACGGAATTTCTGCATCACGTAGTCTCGCGCTGCCTGAGTGAGTTCGCCATGCAGTGCATCCGCGTTGTATCCGTCATGTATGAGTTTGTCGGCTATTTCTTGCGTCTCACGCCGCGTTCGACAGAAAATGATTCCGTATATATTCGGGTAATAATCAGCGATACGTTTGAGCGCCGGATATTTATCTTTGGCGTGTACCATAAAATAAATATGGCGTATGTTATCGTTTCCCTTGTTTTTTTCGCCAATAACGACTTCGTGCGGCGAACGCATATAATGTTTTGTAATCTTTGCAATTTCTTTCGGCATTGTTGCGGAAAACAGTAACATGTTACGTTCCGGAGGCACTTTTTGTAATATTTCTTCGATGCTCTCTGTAAATCCCATCGACAACATCTCGTCCGCTTCGTCGAGGATGACGTTTCTTATATAAGAGAGATCTGCTACGCGGCGGTTCATCAGGTCTAACAGGCGTCCCGGCGTAGCAACGATTACCTGCACTCCTTTGGAGAGCGTTTTAATCTGGCTTTCGATACTCGAACCTCCATACACGGGGAGCACCGATATGTTTTCCATATATTTTGAGTAGTCGCTCAGGTCGGATGCAATCTGCAGGCACAGTTCGCGTGTAGGACATAATATGAGCGTTTGCGGACGACGCGTCCCGACTTCCGTTTTCTGCAAGATTGGCAGACCGTATGCCGCAGTTTTTCCCGTTCCTGTTTGCGCCAGTGCGATGATATCCCTGTTGTTTCCCAACAAAAGAGGGATAACCTCTTCCTGTACGGGCATAGGCGCGGCATAGCCCATTTCGCTGATGGCCTTGATAATTTCAGGCGCGATGCCCAATTCTTCAAATTTATTCATAAAGATTATTTTATCTCCCAACACCTTTTTTATTAATCAAGCAATGTACGGGATGTTCTGATTTTTTTTTAAATGCGGGGGCAAAAGTACATGAAATTTTCGACATTACACGCAGATAGATAAAAATATCCGGCAAAATTTATCAGGAAAAAAACTTTTTTACAGAGGAAGACTAAGAATAATTCTTGATTTTGACATGCGTAGAAAGCCGTTCTTTGAGCGTATTAGTAATTTTGTTGCATTTGATGGTTGAATCTGCGCGGCGAAAATAAAAAGGGGATTATTTTGTCTTTTCTTGCGGATTTATTATCTTTGTCCCAATTTTTTAATATAGATAATAATCTCTTTTTTCCGGATAATAACATTCGGAGAAAAACGTTCGAGAAATGAAGTTCGGGAAATGATGTTCGGGGAAAACGTTCGGGAAAAAGCGTAAGATGTAAAAGAAGAAAAAATGAATGTAATTAACAAGACGATTGATTTGGGTGATGGAAGGACCATCGCCATCGAAACCGGGAAATTGGCTAAACAGGCTGATGGTGCGGTGACTGTACGAATGGGCAACACGGTGTTGCTGGCTACTGTTTGTGGTGCTAAGGATGCGGCTCCGGGTGTAGATTTTATGCCGCTTCAGGTAGACTATAAAGAGAAATTTTCGGCATTTGGCCGTTTCCCGGGCGGCTTTACACGCAGGGAAGGAAAAGCTTCCGACTATGAAGTTTTGACGTCGCGACTGGTTGACCGTGTTTTACGTCCTCTGTTCCCTGACGATTACCATGCGGAAGTATTTGTGAATATTATACTTTTTTCGGCTGATGGAGAAGATGTGCCCGATGCGTTGGCCGGATTGGCGGCATCCTCTGCGCTTGCGGTGTCGGATATACCCTTTAACGGGCCTATTTCGGAAGTGCGCGTGGCGCGTGTTGACGGTAAATTTGTTATCAATCCTACATTTTCCCAACTTGAGGAAGCCGATATAGATATTATGGTAGGCGCTACTGCTGATAATATCATGATGGTAGAAGGTGAAATGAGCGAGGTGCAGGAATCCGACATGCTCGAAGCGATCAAGGTTGCTCATGAGGCGATTAAAGAGCATTGCCGGATACAGTTAGAACTTGCCGAAGCATGCGGTAAAACGGTGAAACGTGAATACAGTCATGAGGAAAATGATGAAGAGTTGCGTGCCGCCGTGCGTGAAGCGTGTTATGACAAGGTGTATGCGATAGCCGTTTCCGGTAGCGCAAAACAGGAACGGTCGGATGCTTTCTCCGCTGTTAAGGATGAGTTTAAGTCGCAATATACCGAAGAGGAACTTGAGGAAAAAGGCTCTCTTATAGACCGTTATTATCATGATGTGGAGAAAGAAGCGATGCGTCGCGCTATCCTTGACGAAGGCAAACGCCTTGACGGGCGTAAGACCACGGAGATACGTCCTATATGGATCGAAACGGACTGTTTGCCCGGGCCTCACGGAGCGGCAATATTTACGCGTGGCGAGACACAGTCGTTAACAACCATTACGCTCGGAACGAAAAACGACGAGAAGATTGTGGACGATGTATTGACACATGGTAAAGAACGTTTTCTCCTTCACTATAATTTCCCGCCGTTTTCGACAGGCGAAGCGAAAGCGCAACGTGGGGTAGGACGTCGCGAAGTAGGTCACGGAAATCTGGCGCACCGTGCGTTGAAACGAATGATTCCCGAAAATTATCCGTATGTAATACGTATCATGTCGGATATTCTGGAATCGAACGGATCGTCTTCGATGGCTACCGTTTGCGCCGGGACTCTGGCCCTGATGGATGCCGGCGTACCTGTGCGCAGGCCTGTATCGGGCATTGCCATGGGGCTTATCTCAGAAAACAAAGGCGCAAATTATGCTGTTCTTTCGGATATTCTCGGAGATGAAGATCATCTCGGAGATATGGATTTTAAGGTTACAGGTACGAAAGACGGTATTACTGCAACGCAGATGGATATTAAGGTTGACGGCCTGTCGTATGAAATACTCGAAAAAGCATTGGCGCAGGCAAGGGAAGGACGACTGCATATCCTGGGTAAGATTACGGAAGCGATGCCGGAACCGCGCGCCGACTTGAAGCCGCATGCGCCGCGTATAGAAACCATTATCGTAGGAAAAGAATTTATTGGCGCTATCATTGGCCCAGGTGGGAAAATTATCCAGGGAATACAAGAGAAAACAGGCGCTACAATATCTATAGAAGAGGTTGATAATAAAGGCGTGATTGAAGTTTCCGGCTTAAATAAGGAATGTATTGACGCGGCCATAAAAGCAATCAAAAATATCGTTGCCGTGCCGGAAATAGGCGAGGTATACGAGGGCAAGATTTCTTCTGTTATGCCCTATGGAGCGTTTGTGGAATTTATGCCCGGTAAAGACGGCTTGCTCCATATCTCCGAAATGGATTGGCGGCGGCTGGATACGGTTGAAGAGGCCGGCCTTCAGGAAGGCGATCAGGTGACGGTTAAACTTGTTGATATCGACCCGAAGACAGGTAAGTTTAAACTGTCGCGTAAAGCATTATTGCCGAGGCCGGAGGGATATGTCGATTCTGAGCGTCAACGTTCGCCGCGTCCTAATAACAATGGAGGAAACCGTTCACAGTATAATCATCGCGATGGCGGCGGACGCCGGGGCGACAGATGACGGGCGACGACGATTTCAGTTTTTTTTGACCCTCATGTATTATTCTACCTGAAGCACGAGTCCCTTGAGATATTCGCCTTCGGGGTGATATATATTTATCGGATGATCGGCCGGTTGCGTCAGTTGGTGAAGTATACGCACGGCACGTCCCGATTGTGAGGCGGCGCTGAAAACGGCGAGGCGGAAATCGTTTTTGTCGACGATCTGGGAGCATGAAAATGTGAATATGACACCCCCCGGTTTGATCTTTTTAAATGCAATCGCATTCAGTTTTCGATAGCCTTGTAATGCGTTGCGTAAAACATTTTTGTGTTTTGCAAAAGCCGGGGGGTCGAGTACGATTAAGTCATACAGGTTATCGATGTTGTCCATGAATTTAAACGCGTCGTCGGTAAATGACTGATGGCGCGTATCGTCGGGAAAGTTTAACCGTACATTTTCATTTGTCAACGCAATAGCTTTTGCAGAGCTGTCGACGGAATGGACAAGTGTAGCTCCTCCGCGCAATGCATACGCGGAAAATCCTCCCGAATAGCAGAACATGTTTAATACGGCGCGCCCTTTCGCATATTGTTGAAGTAACGCCCGGTTTTCACGCTGGTCTATAAAAAAACCGGTTTTTTGTCCTTTCAGCCAGTCTATGCAGAAAGTGAATCCATTTTCAATTGCAGTAAAAGATTCTTTGTCACCGTCATACCGGAAGTCATTCCCGTACTGTGCTTCGTCGCCATACAGATATTCGTTTTCTTCGTTAAGACAGGCCTTAAACGGTAACGTCCCTTCCGATTTATAGTATATGCGGCGTAATGTATCATCCATAACTTCACACAGCGCATTCGCAATTTCTTTGCGCGCATGATGCATCCCTGCGGAGTGAGCCTGAATGACGGCCGTCTGTGCATATATATCGACAACAAGTCCCGGCAAACAGTCTCCTTCACCATGTATCAACCGGTAGGTGTTATTCGACGTCGAAGCGGCAAGTCCGAGCGACAGGCGAAGTTCGCGGGCGGCGTTTATCCTTGATATCCAGAACGAGCGATCTATTTTTGTCTGTTCAAATGATAAGATGCGTATGACGATGCTACCTGTCTGATAATGGCCGACGCCCAGAAAACGGTTGTCGGAACTGTATACTTCCACTACATCTCCTTCGGCAGGCTTGCCGTTGATGGAGGCGACGGCTCCGGAGAATACCCAGGGGTGGAAACGCAGGAGCGATTCTTCTTTTTTCGGTTTGAGGTATAACTTGCTGATATTCATTTTGAAAGTTCCAGAAATTGATATATACGAAGGCAAGCCCATGCGTCGAGGGCGGCATAATGCTGTTGCGCTTCCGTAAGGTTTTCAGCCTCCCAGTTACTCAGCCGCTCGCGTTTGGAGATTTTCTTGCCAAACAGGATTGCATAAATTTTTTGAAGGCTCATGTCTTCGATGCCGAACTGCGTCACGTACATCTGTAAGTCGATAAAGTTACCCGGAGATATATTCGTCAGTCTGTGCAAGCCATGAAAATCATCACGTAACGATAAACCTACTTTCTTTACATTCTCATTTTTAAGGAAAGCCTCCAGTGAAGACGGGATTTTTTTAAACTTGTTAAGTCGTACGAGGAAACATATATCCTCGCCGGATAATTGCATCAGCGACATTTTATAATGCGTTTTTTTGAAAAAACTCGGTCGTGTTTCGGAGTCAAATCCTATTGCTGCAAGTGAGGACAAATAGTGAAGTGCTTTTTCCAATGTCGCTTTATTGTAGACAAGGACGATACGTCCCGGGAAAACCTCCCGCGGCATTTGTGAAATTGCATCTTTTGTTATGGCATTCGTGAAATTCATCCAATATATTATTCCGTTAAAATTGGCATACATCCTCCGGCGACAGGTCTTCGTTAAATCGTACGACATGAAGCGCTTTCAGTGCGTTAAGCAATTTTTGTCCCCAATAAATGCGGAAGTTTTCTTTGCAAATATACAGCGCCTGAAGCATGACTTCTTCATTTTCCTGACGGAACAGGGCGGTAAAATCACCCAAGTCCTGATATACATCGGCTAAACATTCCGATATCGTAGAAGCGATGGGCATATCACTGTAATGCATATCGGGATGAAATGTTTCAAGAAATGAATCGTGTTCTCCGAGAAGATTTGCTATCCAATAACGGATGGCCTCATACGTGTTTTCGGTGATGAAATGTTCCGTATCATTTTCCTCATCCGGCTCTCTGACCTCCGGTAATAATGCCGCTTTAAGATAGAGCAGGGGAAGTATTTTTACGGCTTTGTCCACAAACGAGTATGGCGTATGCTTGGAAATCGTCTCCATCAACGCACAAAATTCCAGCGTGACGGCGACGAACTCCAGCGTGTTTTTTTCATATATATTCTTATTCTCCGACATTATACCGCCTGTAAAGTCTTCCGCAATCAATCTTCCGTTATCTTATCCTGATAACTTTCTGCCGTAACCGAATTGTCGATTTTCAGGATAAGTCCCTGCAGTACTTTCCCGGGTCCGAGTTCCACAAAATGATCAGCGCCATCGGCAATCATATTTCTCACCGTCTGGGTCCATTTAACCGGAGCTGTAAGCTGGGCGATGAGATTTTCTTTTATCTCTTTGGGATCGGTCGACGGTAATGCCGTATAGTTTTGATATATCGGACAGATCGGTTTATTGATACCCATCGATTCGATAGCCTCGGCAAGTTCAGCGCGTGCAGGTTCCATAAGCGGTGAATGGAACGCGCCTCCGACTTTAAGTTTTAAAGCCCGTTTTGCTCCTGCTTCCGTCAATTTTTTACATACGATGTCGATGCCGGCTTCGGTGCCCGAAACAGCAATCTGTCCGGGGCAGTTATAATTTGCACAAACGACGATTTCGTCCCGGATCTCTTTGCAAACATTTTCTACTGTTTCGTCAGGGAGGCCGATGATTACAGCCATGGTAGAAGGTTGTAATTCACACGCTTTTTGCATTGCATGAGCGCGTTGTGAGACAAGTATCAGCCCATCTTCAAACGAAAGCGCGTCAGAGGCCGTCAGGGCGGAAAATTCTCCCAGCGAATGTCCGGCCATCATTCCGGGAGTAAATAGTTTACCCCATATTTTCGAGAGAATCACGGAGTGTAAGAATATGGCCGGCTGTGTTACTTTTGTCTGTTTTAGCTCGTCGTCGGTACCTGAAAACATGATATCTGTTATGCGAAAACCAAGTATGTTGTTCGCTTCCTCGAATAGCTCTCTGGCACGAGCATTTTGGTCATACATGGATTTACCCATACCTGTGAACTGGGATCCCTGACCGGGATACACAAAAACTTTCATATTTATATCTTTTATTATTAATGAGATATATGAATACAAAACATGCTTTTGTCATATTCATATATTAAATTGAACATGCAAATGTACATGAAATTTTTGAATTACACACAAATGAATAAAAATGTCCGGCGAAATTTATAGGGGAACCGAAAAACCGGTTAAGGCAGTCTGCGCATGCGATCGCCGAATGCGGCAAGAGCAGCTTTGGCGCCTTCGCCCATAGATATGATAATCTGTTTATAGGGCACGGTTGATACATCTCCGGCGGCATATATTCCGGATACGTCCGTCCGGCATTGCTCGTCAATCACAATTTCCCCAATAGCGTTTGTCCGGACAATATCATTGAATACCCGGCTGTTAGCCCTGAGGCCTATCTGAACAAAGACGCCATCCAAGCGGATTACCCGCTCTTCTCCGTCTCCACGATTTTTGACTTTTATTCCGGTAATTTTTTCGCCGTTTCCAATCAATGCCATTGTTTGCGAATACGTGTAAACTTCAACGTTCGGGAGACTTTTTAATTTTTCCTGCAGCATCTTATCGGCTTTCAATTCTTCCAGAAATTCCAAAACCGTCACTTTCGAACAAATGCCGGCCAAATCAATTGCCGCTTCAATTCCTGAATTGCCGCCTCCCACGACCGCAACATGTTTGTCTTTATAGAAAGGGCCGTCGCAATGCGGACAAAAGGCGACGCCTTTTCCGATATATTCCGCTTCTCCTTCCACACCAAGACGCTTCCAGTTTGCCCCCGTCGCAATGATCAGCGCCGGAGCCGTATAAATCTCGCCACCTTTAACATGGACGGTTCTATTCCATTCTTCCAGTTCTATTTTTTCAACAGTTCGGTTCTCAAAAATATCTATTGGATAGGCGAGCATATGCATTTTTAAGTCGTTAGCGAGTTTTTCTCCGGTAGTTTTAGGGACGGAAATAAGATTTTCTATCCCAACGGTTTCTTTCACCTGTCCGCCGACACGTTCTGCCAACACCGCTACCTTCATTCCCTTGCGGGCAGAGTAGATAGCAGCCGAGGCGCCTGCCGGCCCCCCGCCGATAATCAGTACATCGTATTCCTTTTTCCCGTTATTAGAGTTTGCTGTTTCATCATGACCATATTTTGTTTCCAGTTTGTCTAGCAATTCGCCGAAGTCGGCTTTCCCCGAATGAATCCATTCACCGTCGGCAAATACGGACGGAACAGCCTGTATTTTAAGGGCGTCAGCTTCTTCTTGATAAATAGCCCCATCCACTATTTCGTGTTTTATGTTCGGATTTATCAGCGACATCAGGTTAAATGCCTGCGCTACATCCGGACAATTCGTACAGGTAAGCGAAATATAGGTCGTAATATTGATATTTCCTTTGAGCGCTTTTACCCTGTTCCGAATAAACTCATCCGGGATATTTTTACCTTTCCCGTCGCAGTTTAAGATAGCCAGCAAAAGAGTCGAGAACTCGTGACCATTCGGCGTCATCCTGAATTTTATCCCGGTCTTCGCCCCATCTTTCAACAAGTAAAATTCCAGGCTGTCTCCCTTATTTGAGCGAACCTGCAACTTTTCCGAACAGGAAGCTGTATCTTCCAATAATTCCAGCAGTTCTTTACGACTTTCATGGTCGTCAGCTACATATACATCAAATATAAATGATGATGACAGGTTCTCAAAAATAGATTTAACCTGTTCTTTTAATTCATTGTCTAACATAATATTCTTTATTCAGGTGATTTTTAAAAAGTAAAATCCGAGATTAATAAAAGGGGTTGCTTCTGAGTGACCGAAGCAACCCCTTCCTTACAATATAATTATCGAGTAAACAAGTCGTTAAATTTTCCCGACTAAATCGATACCAGGCTTCAATGTCTGATCGCCTTTTTTCCATTTGGCGGGACAAACTTCATTGGGATGTTCCGATACGAATATGGCTGCTTCAATTTTGCGGAGCAATTCGGAGGCATTACGCCCGATCCCGTTATCATGAATTTCGCATATCTTAATTTGCCCTTCCGGGTTAAAAGCAAAAGTTCCTCTGTAGGCAATGCCGTCTTCTTCAATATGTACGCCAAAAGCCCTTGTAAGTGTGCCCGTCGGGTCGGCAAGCATCGGATACCGAATCTTTTTGATACTTGCGGATGCATCGTGCCACGCTTTATGTACAAAATGAGTGTCCGTACTTACAGAATAAATTTCAACGCCTAATTCTTTGAATTTGGCATAGTTTTCTGCCATATCTTCCAACTCTGTAGGACATACGAATGTGAAATCCGCCGGATAGAAGAAAAATATGCCCCATTTTCCTTTCACGTCTTTGTCTGTCACTGTTTTAAACTCGCCATTGTGGTAGGCGTTTACCTTAAACTCGGGAATGTAATAATTAATAATCGGTGTCATAATTGTAAATATTAATTTGTTAAAGTATTATTTTTTTGAAATCGCTACAAAATTACAATGATTACAATTAGCGACAAAATTTTTTTCGTTAAAAAATGTTTTTTAGCGGTTATATCATTTTCTCATTGTATCTTTGCCCGACAAAATAAACATGAAACTTTATAAAGGAGAATAAACTATGAATTTATTATTTTTACAAAATCTGGGTGCGCCGGAAATTATTATTATTGCAATTGTAATCCTTTTGTTGTTTGGAGGGAAGAAGATTCCGGAACTGATGAAAGGTCTTGGTAAAGGCATTAAAAATTTCAAAGAGGGCGTAAAAGGAGTTGAGGACGATATAAAGGCCGATGATACGACAAATAAATAACACAAAGAAATGAAGCGTAGTTATGTTGCAACAGCAGGATGAGATGTCTTTCTGGGAGCACTTGGAGACCTTGCGCTGGACATTATTCAGGTGCGTTATTGCACTTATAGTTTTCGCTATAGGTGCATTTATTTCTATGTATGAATTGTTTGATTCCGTTATTCTGGCGCCAACGCGTTCCGATTTCATTTTATACAGGGCGTTATGCAAGTTAACGGCCGCGATACCGTTTATGCCGGATTTCTGCGACGACACTTATTTAGTGAACATTTTCAACGTAAAGCTTGCATCTCCGTTTTTTTTTCATATGTCAACATCATTTTGGCTGGCGTTGTTATTCACGTTTCCATATCTTGTATATGAGATTTGGAAGTTTATCAGTCCGGCATTATACGATCATGAAAGGAAGAATATAAGATGGGCTTTTTTCTTTGGTACGATCATGTTTTTTATAGGTTGTGCCGTTGGTTATTTCTTTGTTTTTCCCATGACATTGCGTTTTCTCGCCACCTATCGGTTAAGCGACGCCATTGCGGAACAAGTGTCGCTGGAATCGTACATAGACACCTTTGTCATGATGATATTCTTAATGGGTATCATTTTTGAGATGCCGTTAATTTCATGGTTATTATCGAAATTGGGTCTGCTTACCCGTTCATTTTTCAACAAATACCGTCGTTATGCTATTGCCGGATTATTAGTGTTAGCGGCATTTATTACTCCAGGCAGCGATCCGTTTACGCTTGGCACTGTATTTTTCCCGCTATACGGATTATATGAATTAAGTGCATTTTTCGTAAAGAAAGCGCCTAAGGACGACGATGAAGAAACAGGGACAGAGATAGTGAAAGCATGAATAAGAAAAGTAGTATAAAAAGCAAACGGAATATCTTTTGTTATAAGATAACTCCCAAAATCAGGGAAAAGATAAATGTTGCATTATGGAGTTGTTTCGGATTGTTTTTATTGGGGGCGACGCTTGTTTTTGCGGCGATCGCCAAAGGGCATATAGGATATATGCCTGCTTTGGAACAGTTGGAGAATCCTATAGACCGCTACGCTTCGCAAATTATATCCGAAGATGGCGTCATGTTGGGGAGTTATTCTTACATCAAGGACAACCGGATATTTGTGAAATATGGCGATTTGTCGCCGGAATTGGTGAACGCGCTTATCGCAACGGAGGATAACAGGTTCGTAAGACATAGCGGAATTGACACCAAAGGTCTTTTACGCGCCATCGTAAAACGCGGGATCCTGATGCAAAAAAGCGGGGGCGGAGGCAGTACGATTACGCAACAATTAGCCAAGCTATTGTTTTCGCCAAACGCCGGCAGCGTGACCGAACGCATATTTCAAAAACCGATAGAATGGGTTATTGCCGTGCGTCTTGAGAAATATTACACGAAGGAGGAAATTATCAATATGTATCTTAATAAATTTGATTTCCTCAATAATGCAGTTGGCATACGGTCAGCAGCGAAGGCTTATTTTAATACGATACCGAAAAATCTTAAAACAGAGGAAGCGGCAACATTGATAGGGATGTGTAAAAACCCTTCGTATTATAATCCCGTGAGATTTAATGAACGCGCTAAAAACCGCCGCAATATCGTGTTGAGGCAAATGGAAAAATACGGATATCTCGACAAGGCAAGATGCGATTCTTTATGCACGCTTCCGTTGCTGCTTGATTATAGACGCGTCGACCATAAAGAAGGATTGGCGCCGTATTTCAGGGAATATCTCCGCCTTATGCTGGTGGCCAAAAAACCGGAGCGTCGCGATTATCCGTCGTGGCAACAAGCGAAATTTGAAGAAGATTCCATTTCGTGGGAGACAAATCCTATGTATGGTTGGTGCAATAAAAACGTAAAAACGAACGGCAGTCATTACAATATATATACCGACGGGTTAAAAATTTATACAACATTAAATTCGCGTATGCAACAATATGCGGAAGAGGCCGTCGGAGAACATATCGGGAAAACCCTTCAGCCTAAATTTTTTAAAGAGAAAAAGGGTCGTAAATACACGCCTTTTACCTTCCCGAATACTATGTCCAACAAAGAAAAAGAGCAGGAGATCAATGCGATATTAAACCGTGCCGTAAATCAGTCGTATCGCTACAAGGCGATGAAAGAAGCCGGAATGGACGACGAAAATATCGCACGTATATTTAAGACAAAAACGGAGATGTCTGTTTTCACTTGGGGAGGGATGAAAGATACAATTATGAGTCCGCTTGATTCGATTCGCTATTATAAAACTTTTTTGCGTACGGGATTTATGGCAATGGACTCACGCAACGGACATGTCAAAGCGTATGTCGGGGGGATTGATTTTGCAAATTTCCAATATGATATGGTAACGACGGGGCGCCGTCAAATAGGTTCGACAATGAAGCCTTTTGTATATTCGCTGGCTATGATCGAAGGTTTTACTCCATGTGACAAGATGCTTCACGTTCAACAACATCTGGTTGACGAGAACGGTGTGTTATGGTCCCCTAAAAACTCGACAAATAAGAAGGTCGGCGAAGAAGTCACACTTCAATGGGGATTACAAAATTCGTCCAACTGGGTGACGACATATCTTATGGGGCATCTTTCTCCTTATGCGCTTGAGCGTTTGCTGCGCTCATACGGCTTCAAAGGGCCTATCGATCCTGTGGTGGCGATGTGTCTCGGTACTCCCGATATTTCGGTAGAGGAAATGGTAAGCGCCTATACGGTATTTGTGAACAAAGGATTCCGCATAGAGCCTATGTATATAACCCGCATAGAAGATGCCAACGGAAATACGGTTGCATCATTCACTACGCAGATGCACGAAGTATTGCCCGAAGACGAGACTTATAAAATGCTCAATATGCTTCAAAGCGTCGTCGACGGAGGAACGGGCGGCAGTATCCGCTGGTCGTATGGAATCAAGGCGGCTATGGGAGGAAAAACGGGGACGACACAAAATCAATCCGACGGGTGGTTTATGGGATTCACACCGGACATTGTGGCCGGTTGCTGGGTTGGCGGCGAAGATCGGTCGATACATTTCGATACGATGGAAGGACAGGGTGCAAATGTTGCGTTGCCCGTATATGCTCTTTTTTTGAAAAAAGTGTTTGCCGATAAAGTGTTGGGATATTCTGAAACGGAAACATTCGACATCCCCGAAGCTTATGAAGATCCGTGTGCGGCGAAGAGTGAAAAAGAAAGTCCCAAAAGAATCAGACAAAGCGGATTCGATGATTTTTTTAACTGATATGCTCACTCAACCCGCCAGGCGTTGTTTATTTTTGTGCCGTTAAGGAAATCGTTTACCGACATTCGTTTTTTTCCTGATAACTGGATCGACAATATCCGGACGACGCCATCGTTTGCGGCGACGTCTAAGATCTGTTTGCCGTCGGTATGAATCGAGCCGGGGATAACCCGGTGGTTTTCGATCCTTTTTTCCGACTGAAATATTTTTGCCGATATGCGTTTGCCGTCCGGGGAGATTAACTCGGTCCAGGCAGCCGGATAAGGCGACAGTCCCCGTATGAAATCATAAATGCTGTTCGTCGTCCGGTTCCAGTTGATGCGACAGGTGTCGGTGAAAATTTTGGGTGCGGGGTGCAACTCCCGTACATCTTTATATAGCGTTCCTTGCGGTATGGAGGCGATGTTCCCGTCGTTTTCGATTAGCAGATCCGTCGTTTCGACGACAAGTTTCGCGCCCAGCGTCATCAGTGCGTCGTGCACTGTTCCGGCGTCGTCTGTTTCCGCCACAGGCAGGCGTTTCTGACGGATAATGCGACCGGTGTCAATCTCGTGCGTAAGAAAGAATGTAGTTACCCCGGTTTCTTTTTCCCCATTTATAATCGCCCAGTTAACAGGCGCTGCGCCGCGATACTGCGGAAGCAGGGATGCGTGAAGGTTAAATGTTCCGAAGCGTGGCATGTCCCATACGACTTCCGGTAACATACGAAATGCCGCGACAATTTGCAAATCGGCTTGCATCGCTTGCAATTTGCAGATAAAAGATTCGTCCTTAAGTTTTTCCGGCTGAAGTGTCGGCAAACCGACGGAAACGGCATATTGTTTCACGGCCGACATCTGAAGCGTGCTCCCGTGGCGTCCCATGGGTTTATCGGGCATGGTAACCACGCCTGCCACATGATATCCCCCTTCAACAAGCGCACGCAGACTTGCAACGGCAAAATCCGGCGTTCCCATAAACACGATTTTCAGTTCTTCCTTTGTCATTATGTTGTATATTCTGATAAGATAACATGCGGCAAATATAGAAAAAAAGCGCATAAAATCAAAACCGCGCGGATTTTAAGAAAATGTTTTGCAATTGATTTTTTATGATTACCTTTGCCGCATATTAATAAATTAATCAAAATTTCAAATCAATGAAAAAAAAATCATTAATATTATCCGGAGGCAACAGTTCGGGCGGTGGTTCGAGTAGCGGAGATGATTATACATGCAGTTCCGGCGGCCCCGGATCTACAAGTTGCTCCACATCGGCTGAATTTTCTGGTGTAGCTACAGGTTGTAGCGTAACTTGTTCGTCCGCTTATTATGCCTGTTGCAATGCGTATCAAAATAAATGTCAATGTCGGTCGAATTGAAGGTTAAATGTAATTTGGACGGAAAGGTATTTGCCTGTTCCCCCAGTGTTAATGAAAGAAGACTATGAAATATTTTAATAAACCATTAGCGTTCTTGTTCTTATTATTATGGGCGGCTTGTGGGGGGAATAAATCTGAAAACGGAGAGGTGGAAGTTATAGAAATTGCGGAACGGACGCCTACTGTTATTGCGCTTTCGGAATTTACAACAGGTATGGAAGCGATTAAACTGGAAACGTCGGATAGTTGTTTGCTGGGTGCCATCTCTCAATTAAGGATTTCAGATAAATTTTTATATATCAAAGATATTCATTTTGACGGGATATACAAATTTGACCGGAATGGGGAATTTATTGGAAGGCTCCATCAAAAAGGTCAGGGGCCGGGAGAATATATTGAAATTTCAGACTTCATCATTGATGAAGCGCAAAATACGCTGGAAATTTTTGACTTACAGAAAAAAAAACTGCTTATTTATAACTTATCCGATTTTTCCTTTATAAAGGATATTTCCGTGCCTCTGACAATTGCATGGGAGGTCGCCAAAAAAGGAGATATATATTATTTTAATACAAAAGCATTTAGGAATACAGTCGACGGACAGCCTACCAGCAGTGAAATCATCGCATATAATCCTGTTACCGGTCTGCTGGTTCCTCTGTTCGACAAGATTCGTCCGGATGAAAAACGCCGATCATGGGATTTTAACAATGGGTTTGCGTTTAATTCGCAGAATGACATATTTTTTTCGGTTGCATGGCAGAATCAGTGTTTCAAAATAGAAGACACTTCTATCAGACCTGTTTTTTCGGTGGACGCCGGCGCTCACGCTGTGCCCAACGGAATAAAAAACGGCACATACGATCAAAAAGTGGAATATATGAATTCTTCTTCAAGTAACGATAAATTTTTATTTATCAAACTGCTTATGTATGAAGGAAACAACTTTATGGTGAGTTGTGGAAAAGGTCATTCGCCTTTGCATTTCTATCACTACATACGTTTCGGTGGGCAAGACTATTTTACGGACAAAATCGTGAACGATTTTATTCCTTTTCAACCCGATGCAGTTGTAAACCGTATGGCCGCAGAAAAGGGATATTTAATCTATTTATTAATACCTGATGAAAACCAGCCTCCTCAGATCAAACAACAGTTGGAATATTTTAATGTCGCCATGGAAGACAATCCGGTAATCTTGTTGTTTAAATTTAAAGAATAATAGTATGAAGCCAAAAGTTTATTATATCGTTATTCTTTGTATAATAATAATCGTAAATGGTATTGCGTTCATTTACCAGCAAAAAACGATATCTCGGCTGGAACAAACGCCTGTTGATGCACGAATTAAGGACGCTTTTCTGGGAATGTACATTAAGATGTAATGCGGCTTGCCTGCATTGCGGCAGCGATTGTCGCGTATCATCGTCCGTTGCGGATATGCCTGCCGCCGATTTCCTGAGGGTGATTGATGAAATTACACCGTTTGTAAATCCCAACAAACTGCTTATTATTTTTACGGGAGGAGAAGCCTTATTACGTCCCGACCTGGAACAATGTGGACGAGAATTATACCGGCGCGGTTATCCATGGGGGATAGTCTCGAACGGTTTACTTTTTTCCGAACGTCTGGAGCGTTTATTATCGGCATGCATCTGCACGACGACAACGGCGACCTCCTCATTTGCCATCATGAGCGGTTATATGGTTGAGGGGGGCGTCGGCCATCCTCAACACCGCCCATGTATTGCCCGTATGAGGAAGTCAGAGGCCTCATACGGGCGTTTCGTGAATTGTTGGGCTGGTAGAGGGGCTTCAATCTCCGGAAAATGTTTCAACAAGCACTTCCCTGTATGCGTTGAATATTTTTGATTTGGAGACAAAGCCGAGATAATGGCCGTCCTTATCCACTACGGGAAGATTCCACGCTTTCGTGTCGTCAAAGATTTTCATGATTTTTTCCATGGGCATATCGTTGGTTATCTTTGCCGGCGGGGAAACCATAAAACGCGATACATAAAAGCGATTGTAAAGTTCGGGGCGGAACATGATATTCCTGATGTTATCGACTAATACGATTCCTATCAATTTATTATCGTCTTTTACAACCGGGAACATACTGCGGGAACTCTGTGCGATGGCATTTTTCACGATATCTCCCAGCGACATGTACGGGGTTACTTTGATGAAATCCGTTTCGATAACACTGTCCATTTTCAACAAAGTGAGTACCGCCTGGTCTTTATGATGTGTCATCAACTCTCCTTTTTTCGCTAACCTCACCGAATAGATGCTATGCGGTTCGAAGGTGATGATGGTAGCGTAAGAGCTGATGGAGACAATCATCAACGGCAAGAACAAGTCGTACCCTCCCGTAAGTTCGGCAATCAGGAACACTCCTGTCAGGGGCGCATGCATGACGCCCGCCATGACGCCCGCCATCCCCATGAGAGCGAAATTCTTTTCCGATAATGACGAAGCGGATATTTCAAAATAATTTAATGTATGTGCAAAAACGAATCCGGCAATACATCCGAGGTAAAGACTTGGCGCGAATATACCTCCGCAGCCGCCCCCGCTATTCGTAGCGCTCGAAGCGAATACTTTGGTCAATAAAATGAGAAATAAGAAGATGACAATGCCCCAATAATTAATATGGACGGCATTAAGGGGGCTTTGTCCCGACAAGTGCATAAAATTACCTTCAAGGAGCGATTCGATAGTATTATATCCTTCTCCGTACAGCGGCGGGAACAGGAATATCAGGACGCTCAGGATCGCTGAGCCGACAACGAATTTTAGCCAGTAACGCTTCAGTTTACGGTATAATTCTTCGATTTTTATCATCGCTCTTGTGAAATATAACGAGACGAGGCCGCAGAATATACCCAGAAAAAGTACATACGGAATGCGTTCGATAAGGAAAGATTCGGTCTGGGAAAATTTGAACATCGCCTCTGTTCCCGTGAAGATATACGATATTGTAGCTGCCGTAACGGAAGATATAAGGAGCGGCAGTACGGAGGTCATTGTAAGGTCGAGCATCAACACTTCTATCACGAAAACAAGCCCGGCGATAGGCGCTTTGAAAATGCCTGCGATAGCCCCGGCAGCGCCGCATCCTACCAGCAGCATCAGCGTCTTTTGTTCTAGGCGGAACGCCCGTCCGAGATTCGACCCTATCGCTGCTCCTGTCAGTACGATAGGCGCCTCGGCGCCGACAGAACCGCCAAAGCCGATGGTAAACGTACTTGCCACTAAAGACGACCACATATTGTGCGGTTTAATACGGCTTTTACGCTGCGAAATAGCAAAAAGTATTTTTGTAACCCCATGGCTGATGTCGTCGCGGACAATATACTTAACAAACAGTCCCGCCATCAAAATGCCTGTAACGGGATAGATCAGCAACCAATAGTTTGCTCCTTCCTGCAGGTCGGCGGTAAGCAGTACCTGTATGAAATGAATCGTACTTTTTAGTATTATGGCGGCTAAGGCTGCGCCTAATCCTACCATAAAACTGATTATCAGCACGAATGTCCGTTCGTTGATATGTTTCTGACGCCAGAGCAGAAACTTGTGAAACCTGCCTTCTTTTTTTTCCATCATACCCCGTCTCCTTTCCAAATAGAAACGTTCATCTCATATCCGTAATCCGGAATAATCCTTTCTTTCATAAAACTAAACTCCTTTTCCGGTAAAAACAATTTTAATTGTATATGTTAATATGGCGATATCCAGGACAAGCGACATATTCTCATAATAAAGAATGTCGTAATTCAACCGTTCTATCATCTTGTCAACCGTTTCCGCATAGCCGTATTTCACCATTCCCCACGAGGTAATGCCCGGTCTCACATTGTGAAGCAGATAGTAATAAGGTGCCTTTTGCACAATCCGGTCGATGAAATAACGTTGCTCCGGACGAGGCCCTACAAGCGACATGTCGCCTTTGAGTACATTCCAGAACTGCGGGATCTCGTCGAGGCGGTATTTACGAAGGAACCGTCCGAACGGCGTGATACGTTTATCCTCCCTCGCCGTCAGCAAAGGTCCTTGATGTGCAGCATTCGCATACATTGTGCGGAATTTGTAAATAGTGAAAGGCTTTCCCCTGTACCCGATCCGTTCCTGCGAGAAGAACACCGGCCCTTTCGAATCTATTTTGACCCGGATGGAAAGGTAAGCGTACAAAGGCGAAAGAATGACCAGGACGCAGAATGATACTACTTTATCCATAAGCCATTTGATATTTTTTTCAAATTCAGAGAAATTATTTTCCGTCACATCAATGAGAGGAATATCGTGGATCGTTTTCACTTTTATATTGAGAAACATATTATTTTTATCTGCCATGATCTTTATCGGTTTTTTATAATGGTAAAGCGAATAAAGAAGCTGTATGGCATTACTTTTATTTTCATCATCAATAGCGACAACAAGTCCGTCGGCTTTATGTTTTTCGAGTATTTCCATGAGTTCCTCCGTCGTCCCGAGTATTTCATCCGTATCGACCGCCGGCGTTGCAACGTCTTTATTGATCTTCACAAATCCGACGACAGAATATCCCGATTCGTACAAATCTTCCCGCATCTTACGCGCATTCTCCCCCGTTCCTATAATGATGGCATGTTCGCGCCATTCGCCTTTCCACAATTTCCTTAGCGAATAATTCGTGATAAAGGCTCTTCCGGTATATGTCAGTACAAATTGTATGAGGGATAGCGAGAAAAACAATTTGTAATAGATATAAAACGAACTTGGCAGTTCGTTAAGCAAAACCGTAAAAAAAATGACGACGGCGCCGATCGCTACGGTTATAAATGTGGAGAAAAATTCTCCGATGCGCGATTTCCCGAACGGTTTATTATAGTATCCGGAAAAGAAATAAAGAATGAGCCAGAATAAAGGAATCAGGACTTGCCCTTTCAACACCTGCGGGTACAGAAGGAAACTGTCCAGCGAGTGAAAATCATACTGTGCAATCTCATTATAACGCAACATGTTAAATAATAACCATGTCACGGATGCCGTCATATAATCTGTCAAGATATAATGAACTTTTTGTCTGCGTTTGTTCATACATTTCCCATATATGCCGGCAAAGATAATGTAAGCCGGGAGGAATACAAAATAACCATGCTTATTTTTATTTGCTTTCGTTCCAAAAGCGACTTTTTGTTTGCGAAGCACATCTTATCTTTTGTTTTTCCGGCAGAAGATGATGCCACTTTCGGCTTATTCATTGAGCGAAATTTGAATACTTACGCCGTAGTTGGAGTTTGATGTCGGGAAAGATGAACTCGAAACTAACGGTTCATTGACCTGGAGATCGTAAAATGCGCGTAGCGTCACTTTTTTGCTGAAAGCGTAATCCGCTGAGAACTGCAACATATGGGAAATGTTTCCCTGCGTAGCTTGCGTATATCCGTCTTCAAACTTTCTGATGAGCGATAACGCTTTCCGGTAAGTATAATCTAATCGTACCGTAAGATCATTACTGAAGTCGCCTTTCTTTTTCAGTTTGAGAATATTATTAAATTCGGCGTATTTATAACCGAGGCTGACGGTAATATCATCCGTGAAGGCTTCGACCATTTGATAAGAGGTAACGTTCAGGTTAATCGTACGCGATTTGGAATATTTGGATCCGGCGGTGATGTTATTCATGAATGTCGCATCCACTCCAAACAAAGGGCTAAAATTTTCCGTCAAAGTTACGGATGCAATTTCATATCCCATGGAAGGAACCGGTGCTCCGCTTTCGGTATCCCTGATATATCCGAGATCGCCTCCTATTCCCGCGTTCACCCAATTCAGATACGACGTGTAGCTGCCTATACTGTATACTCCGGCATACCGGTGAGATAACGTCATATTTTTGAAATAGCGTTTGATAGTCGGTATCTGTATAAGCCCATCGTAAGTGACTGTCCAGTTTGGAAGCAGGTTTTTCAAAGACGGGAATGCCGTAAGCCCGACTTTTTCCGGTTTTTTATTTGTATAAGCTGCAATAAATGACGGAATGAGAACATCGCCCGAATTAATGCCGGCGCTTCCATACTTCGGGTCAAAACCGTTTTCCATTGAAGGATAAGAGGTGCCGGCAAGAAACCCGGCGTCGGGATATCGGGAGCCTTTGTAACGGTCGTTTATCCGTGAGGCGATGATATTTCTGTTGTCCAGCATTTTTTGGAACACATCGGATTTATAATTTTTGAGTGCGTCACCGGCGCCGGAGAAGATGCCACCGAGGCCTATCGTCGTCATTGTAAAATTTCCGCCTTTTGTTTCCGGCATTCCTTTAAACATAAACTGAATTTCCGTGTCGCGCGAATCTAAATAATTCGCATTGAGATTTATTTTAAACCCCGGCAAAGGTTCTATCAACGCTTTTCCTGTCAGCGTCTTTGCAGAGTTAATCATAGCCGGCGTTATATTATCCTGATTATAAATGAACCATCCTTTTTCGGCGGCTTCGTCGATATACGACCGTCGCACATCGCCAAAGGCGAATCCCCATCCCGGGGCGCGTCCTGCGGCGGAGGAGCCTTGTCCGAGCCAACTGCCTATACCCGGCATAAAGCCTGGAAGATACATGCCATCCGTCAACGAATAAGAGAAATCGATACGACGAATCATGATCAATGTGCGGGCGCTGTATTCCGCGAGTTTATACGTAAAAGTCTCGTCTTTAGAGGGCGCCGGCCTTATTGATAATTTCAGGCTCACGGAATCCCTGTTCGTTATGCGTACACGCGCATAATCAATCGCTTTATACGAAACTTTATATCTTTTTGTGCTGTCGTTTTTCAGGCGTGCATTAATGAGAACTTTTGTCGTAAGCATATTATGCTGCACAATGATACCGCTGTCGGGGCTCAATGTAACCTCCATCTCCAGCGCTTTTTTTCTCGTTTCGGTGCCCGATTTTTTAGGAGGCGCAGTTTTGTTTACGCTACTTTTCTGGATCACTTTTTTCAGGAAATCATTTTTGTTATACAGCGATAAGAAGTTGATAGCGCCTGTAAATTCTATAATACGTTCATTTCTAATTGTATTTCCGATAATCGTTTCTTTATCGACGAACGCTCCTTTCTCCCAGTTATACTTCGTTTGATAGTTGAAGTACCCTGTGATCCAGTCTGTTACCGGAATTTGCTGGAAAGGAACTGTATAAGTTGCCGTAAACGATTGATCATATAAAAGCGGTGTGCCGAGTTCGGCGATACTCTTTTTGACGGAATCTTTCCACATCTGGTATTGGTCTGGATTCAGCGCCTTGTTTACTTGTACATAAGGTTCTTCTATCCGTGCATTTGTAGAAGAAGTAAAGGATAACAAGAGGCTATTCAATATTTTCCATCGAAGATCGATGGCTCTGTCCCAGAAAAAATTCTGACTGAACGAGACCGGAATGTTACTTTTATTATTAAGATCGTTCAGGTCGCGCAGTTGTATTTCGTAATAATTACGTGTCATAGAATTTTGGATGCTAAACGATTCCGGCAAATAAGAAAAAGCAAACTGCTTCAGGTATCGTGAGCCGCCGCTTGCCTTTATTTTTTCAAACGGCTTTAACGGCATGACATACGGCATATAGGTATAGTCTAAATTCCCCTGATAATTTTTAGTTGTTTCATACGCCGTCTCCGGGTTTGTTTTTGTTTCCACATTCGAGGCGTATCCCAACGAAAAATTCGCCGGATCGTATGGCATCAGCGTTTTACTTCTTATGTTGATCTTCACATTGTTAAAGGCAAAGGCTTTTGTCGTCAAAACATCGTTGGCAAAATTGCGGATCGAATCTTTACCGGCATCAGTACGTTCGTTATTAATTGATTCATTCAGTAAGATGTCCTGGTCTAAAGGGTTATATTGCGGTGCAATTACTTCTTTCGAATAAGCGTAATATAGCGGCAGGCTCACTTTTGTTTTTTCCGGGAACAATTTTCCGAGTTGAACGGTTGTCGCGATGCTAAACTGTGAATAGTCATCCATGTTTCGTTCGGTTACCGACTGTTCCAGTCCGCCAAACCCGGCAGTCTCAATATTCCCGCTTGCATTGATCGTTGCAAAATCCGCAATGTTAAGGTTCATGTTGGTATTGGCTGCCCATCCTCCGGATTCGTCAAAATCGGTTATGCGCAATTCGTTCACCCAAACTTCGGCGCTTTTGATATTTTTCGAGTTATTGCGCACTCCGATCATGATAACCTGTACGTCCGACAATGTCGGATTTCCCACGATGCTCATAGTGTTACGTTTATTATTCGGGTCATATTCGGAATAAACGGTATGATACGAAACTCCGCTTTCCGCATTACTTTTTGCATGGTTACGGTTGAGTTTAAGATCGGTAAGCGCATCCGTTTGAATGTTCAGTATATTTTCATTCGGCCATACTTCATTAGACGATATGCTTCCGAAGGGGGTAAGATTCAGTGGCACTTCGTATTCGTAATAGTTGTTTTTATAGTCTGTCCCCAAACGAATAAATACGGAGAGATCGCCGTCCTGAAGGTCTGTTATGTCATCAACAAATTTTTCGGCATGTGCAAACATCTGTATTCTTTTGTAACGGCGCAGATCGTAGCTTGTCGTTTTATAAACGGCGCGGGCGTCCTGTGAAGCAAGGTCGGTTACTTTCAACGACAGTGATTGTTCGTTTTGCTGGCGCAACTGCGGCTGGCTTGGGTCGGTTATACGCGTGACTCCCGGCGGAAGCATATACCGTATCGGTTCACGGTCGCCGTTCTCCTCTATATTTACCGTCGATACGGACATTTCGCCTGTTGTCGAAGGAATAACGTCGGGTTTGTACAGCGCCTGCCGGTATGCGCGCCATTCGCCGCGAACTAATGAAAATGTCCCGAAACGCAAGATCATCGTCTCGCTGAATCCGGTCAGGAACGTACGCATGAAACGGATGGAGCTGAAGTCGTTTATCGAGCCTACTTTGTGGTTGTATTCCCGGATCGGGATCTTGAATTGATACCATGCGACGTCTTCCCTTGTCCCGTTAGCCAGCCGTACGTTTGCGACCCGTTTGTCGACGATGAAATTAGAGCCGACGTTCATGTCTTCGGGACGGATAGACACCTTATACTGGTAATATTTTTCGTTTTCATTTAGTGTGTTATCCTGATTGAAATCTTCTGCATCGGGGATTATTTTTGAAGAAGTGTCGTAGGTCTCCGGCGAATCACCGGATTCCCTTGAATTGCCTTCCACGCCATTATAATATTTGTAGCGGGTCAGGATGTCGGCCTGTTCGCGATCGTAATCGGAGCTGCGGAAATAACGGTAATCATCGCTGGCGGGGTCATTCAACGGAGAGTGCGGGTCATACTGCATTTTCAGGATCGTTTCTTGTGGCAATTTATTCAGTAATTTATTAAGATATTCCGTATACGCAGAGAAAGCGCCGCTTTTTTCTTCCGCCGACGACAACCCGTTGAATCCCACATCCTGACGGATGCGCGAACCGGCGCTGTTATCAAAAGCATATACGGTACTTTGCTGTCTGGGGACTTTCCCCCACACCGTAGTGTCGACTTGCGTGTCATCATCGTTTGCCGGCAAGCCGTTTTCGAAAAATTTCTTTTCATCTTTAAGTACGTCTTCCGATATTTCGCCGAGGTTGAAATATAAATCACCACCTTTGTGATTCGGATTATAGATAAACGGATCCATGATCCAGAACTCTATATATTGAATGTTTGCCGCTTCAAAATCAGACCTGTCAAGATTACGCATGATACCTCCCCAGCGTTTTTCGGGATTCATTAATGTCCCGTCGCTGTTGATATTGTCGGCATCTAAGTTGTAGGGGCCGCGTTCATTCGGATAATAAGCCAGGTTCAACACGTTGAGGTAGCTGTTTTCATTATATGCCTGATCTCTGTTTGGAAACAATTCCCTCGTCTGGATGGCGCGTACATGGTGGTTCGACAAATCATCGTCGCTCATATACGAGGGACGCAGGGATGAGTTTTTGCGTGTAAACAATCCGTCGATATAGTACCAGGCCAGCAGTGCGCGGTTTTTTCCGTACTCTACATTATTTGCAAGGTTTGCTTCGGGAAACATAGCCGTTGTTTTATTATCGTCGAAAGGCGTGCTTGCAAAATTCCAGAAGTAAGGGTTGTGCAGGTCAAACTCACTTTGGGTAGATTCGAAGTCGTCAAGATACGAAAATTCGCCGGCGTATTTGTTTTGATAATGATCGGCGATGAGGTGTGCAAATTCGGCGTTGACGGAAAATGTACTGGGTTGTGTAAGCGAAAGCAACGGTAACTTGTCGAACATATTCGTAAGCCATTGGCTTTGTCCTTTATAGTCTAAATTAACGCCCCAAAGCGTGTTTTTCACAGACTCGTCTCCAAACGCCGTTTTCGTCGTCAGCGGCATTTCCGATAAATGCATGATGGTGGCGCCTATATTAAAGTTTTTCGAGAACTCATAGTTCAGATCCGTACCGAACATCGTTTTCCGTTGCGTGCCGGATGTGGCCTGGTTTTCAAGTGAAACGGTTATAGCTGCGTTCAAAAGATTCTCGTTCAACATCGTAACCGTTCCGGAGGCATAATTGACGATATAATCCACATTTTCCGTCAAAATCAGACCGTTTGCCTTGACAATGACCGATCCTCTTGCTACGTTGTTAGCGCCCAGTTGAATGTTATCGGAAGACGATCCGTTATATTGTCCGCGAATTAGAAATTTATTTTTCTCCGCAATCTGCCGTGCAATGGTCAACGTAGAATCATACAACTCCTGATAGACATATTTGTCGGCAATGTTATCATCCCCGATTTTTTTACGGAGATGAGAGCCGAAAGGTTCGACAACCGGGAAAATAATCAGTCCGTTACTGGAGGAGATCGTGTAACCTTCGACGAAATCAAAGAACCCGTCTCCCTCCATTTCTCCGTTACTGATTACCTCGTTATTTGCATTAAGGCGGTCGAGGTTCATTACTTTAAGAAGTGTCCGGTTTTTTATATTTCCTTCGGGAATCGTATACACATAAGCGCCTGTCGTATCACTTTGGTAAACGATATCAAGTTTGAATTTCTGTTTTTGTATCGAACGTGCATTAATATAATATATATTTTTCATCATCAGGTTCCAAACCGGAATGTCCGGCGACAATGATGTTGCTTTCAATAATTTCAGGTATAGGCACTTATTTGTGTTTTCGTTGTTATCGCTTGAAAATTCACCCACCTGATATACGGCGCCGTTGTATGTATATTCGAACGCTACGGCAAGTACTTCGTCCGTCTGCAGGCGGGTGTTGAGTGAGATGTATCCGAGTTGCGCGTTCAGTGTGTATTCCGATGTCGACAACAGTCGGGCGCTTTCTATTTTCTCATAATCCCGTCCGCCTTCGATAAAACCGTCGAAAGTTTGCGTGACAGAACTGACGTTGCGTGCGTTGGGATAATTATCGACAATCGTACGATATAGCGTATTGGCTTCATTATAAGGAATATCATTACTTCCTGAGGGCGCAAAGAGAGGATTGCTGATATGTGTTTGTTCGCCGAGATCCGAAAAGGCCACGATGTTTCGCGCTTGCCCATAGTTGCTGCTTTTGTTTGTTATCCATACTTCGATACGGTTAATGGCGACGGCGGAAGATATATAAGGCAGTTTAGACATGGCTTTATCGTACGAATCGCGGAAGTATTGCGCAAGGAAATAGTGGCGGTTTTCGTCATATTTGTCGACCGCAAGTTCAAAATCGGTCATTTGCGAGTTCCCTTTTGACGAAATACTCCTCGAATCGGATTCCTGTTGGGCGATAAGCGCTTTCACACGTAATTTCCCGAATTGCAGATCGGTCTTGACGCCAAATAGCGCCGCGCCGCCGCGTATCAGCGAATTGCTCGTATTCATACTTACATTTCCTCCTTCCAGCGATTTGATGATCTCGTCTTCTTCGCCGGAGTATCCAAGTTTTAGTTTTGCCGCATCAAAGTCAAATGCCGCTTCGGTATCATAATTCATATTGAAGTTAATTTTTGTCCCGACAGCGGCGCGCATGTTCATCTGTACATCCGTATTAAAATTAAAAAACGTACGGCTCCGTGATTTTTCCGGTAACGATGGATTTTTTGTTTTACTTGTTTTAAGTCCGATGTCTACCCCAAGCGTCCCTTGCGAGCGGAGGCGGACGCCTCCGGGTCCGAACAGCTTATCAATGCCGTCGATATCAAGCTGCATATCCATCAGGTTAAACCTGTCTGAGCCATTTCCGTTTGTCCCCAGACTGTCAAAGACAGCCTTGTTTCTTTCGTAAAAATAGCGTTTTAACGATTGTTCCAGGCTGTATTTCTGGTATTCTTCCGGCGTCATCCGTAAAGGGACGCCCAGTTCTATATCTCCGGCTTTTGAGCGTATCAAATAGTCGCCCGATTTTAAGTCGTACTCTACTTCTGTTTTAAGATTCTCCGGATCGCGGAGGTCGGATGCCGAATTTTTCTTCAGGTCATCATATTCTTCGGGTACCGTCTTTTTTACCGGAATACGGGGTTTTACAATCGTATCATCCGGCATGAGTTGTTCCGGCGTCAACGCGACTGAGGTTGTTGCGTCCGGTGTCGGCATGTTCGGTGATGACGCGACTGAGGTTGCCGCGTCCGCCTGAAAAACGGCATATCCGGCGTTCAGCGCAAATATTCCCGATAAACAAACGATAACTGTTATGATGTATTTTATTCTTCTTTTCATTAAAAGCTATTACATTGATTTAATACATAAAAGCCGTTACTGCGATTTCATACATTATATTTATATCCGTGATAAAATCAAAGTATCTTCAACGCATCTTTTATTACCTGTTCAACCGTTATGGATGATGTTTTTTTCAATATGGAAGCAACGGCCTTTTGCGATGCCGTTTTCTGAAAACCGAGCATGATGAGCGCTGCTATGGCGCCTTCCGCCGTTTCCGAATGTTTGTTCTCCGGGGATTTGTTTTTTTCGTCCGGGCTTTCTATCGACTTCACTTTGTTTTTTAAATCAACCACAATACGTTGCGCGGTTTTACTTCCTATACCTTTTACGGAAGTAAGGCTGACATCATCTCCCGATGCAATCACACGGATGAGATCCGAAGGAAGCAATGAAGATAAAATCATTCGCGCAGTGTTCGGGCCTACGCCCGAAACGGATGTAAGCAACAGGAAAAGTTCGCGTTCTTCGCGGGTTGCAAAACCAAACAGAATGTGCGCATCCTCGCGAATTACCTCATGCACATAAATTTTCCCCTCTTTGTGACCGTTAATGGCGCTGTATGTCGTTAGGGATATATTTATTTCATAACCGATCCCCTGACATTCCATTACTAATTGCGCAGGTGATAATTCTGCGATTTCGCCACGTATATATTCTATCATACTTTACGTTATTAGATACCAATACCAAGATATAACGTAAAAAACGGTAAAAGCGTATATTTTTTGCGGAAAATTTGAATCGATTCGTTTAGACATCGCCTCATCGCCTCCAGAATCCGGGCAATAAAAGCGTCAATACCGTAAATATTTCTAAGCGACCTACCATCATTATAAATGAAATATACCACTTAGACACGGGAGATATGTCGGATAAATTACCGTTGGAAAGTGAACCTAAAGACAATCCTACATTACTGATGGCCGAGACGGTCGTAGCAATTGCCTCTTCGAATGTTAATCCGTTTATTAACAGGAACAGGCAACTGAAACAGACAAGCAGTAAATAAACTAATAAAAATATATGTACGCGGTAGATCACATCCTGCGCGATAGCGCGACCGTTGACCCGTACGGGTAATATCGCCGCAGGATGCGTCTGTTTACGAAATTCGTTCAACATATTCTTTACAAGTATCAGTGCGCGTCCCATTTTCAATCCGCCGCTCGTAGAGCCTCCGCATCCGCAGACTACCATCAGTAAAATGATAATCAGCCGGTAAAAGTCGCCCCATGCGGCACAGTCGGAAGTAGCAAACCCGGAGGTCGTCGTTAAGGATATCACTTGGAAGGCGCCTTGGCGTATCGTATTTTCAATGTCATGAAAGCCTGATGCAAGTCCGTTATAAAAAAGCCAGGAGATGGTTAAAATGATAAAGAAGAGGATGTACAGCAAATACCAGCGTGTCTCTTCATCGTTGCGGAGTTGTTTGAAATCGCCTTTTAATGCGAAGAAAAAAAGCGGCAGTTTCATTCCTCCCATACACATGCTAATCATAATAATATAGTCGACATACGGCGAATTCCAATGGGCAATACTCTCATTCCGGGTTGAATATCCTCCGGTCGATATACTTGTCATGGCATGATTCAATGCATCGAAGAGATCCATCGGGCCGATCCACAGGAAAAAGGTCGCTAACAGCGTCAGTAAAATATAAACGCTCGACAGGCGTTTGGCAACCTGTGTCACACGTGGACGGAAGCGTTCGTGTGAGAATCCGGTGGTTTCAGCATCAAAAAGTTGCGATGCGCTACCTCCGAACATCGGTAATAGTGCAACCGTAAACACCACCATCCCGATACCGCCCTGCCATTGTAGCAACGACCTCCATAATAAAATGCCGTGCGGCAGCGATTCAATGTCGCTCAAGGTCGTCATCCCCGTCGTAGTAAAACCCGACATGGTTTCTAAGTATGCATCCGTAATATTATCTATATATCCTCCCAGATAAAAGGGCATCATTCCGAAAAATGACAGTACTGTCCATGTGAGAGTTACGGTCAGCATCCCTTCGCGTCTGCCGGCATGGTATTCATCGGCATTGCGCCCGGTGACAAAGAATAAAACGCCTGCGCCGAACATGATACCCGATGAGATTAAAAGAGACATTCCGCCCGTTCCCCCGTAAACGAAAGTGATGCCGGTTGCAATAAGCAGGAAGATCGTTTCAATAATAAGGATAGATCCTAATGTCTTTATTATATAGAGGACGTTTATCTTCATGATTTTTAAGATATTTATTAAACGATTGACGCCGGCTGTGTCGTTAATTGAAAAAATTCTCCAGTTTTCTCATGGCGGATTCAAGGCAAAACACGACTACGTGATCATGCGCCTGTATTTGTGTTTCTCCGTTTATGAGCATCGGTTCGCCATTGCGGATAAGTCCTCCTAAGGTCATATCCTTAGGAAGGCGCAGGTTTTTCACTTTCTTTTTCGTTATTTTAGATCCTGAACGTGCGATCAGTTCCGCCACATCCGCATTTGCAAAAGTGAGGCATTTTACGGTCGCCACATCCGCATCCAGCAAGAATTGATAGATATGGCTGGCGGCAATAAGTTTCTTATTGATGACGGAGCCGATATCTAATTTTTCGGCCATCGGGATATAATCAATATTTTCTACCTGGGCGATCGTCTTTGTCACCCCATAACGTTTTGCCGCGAGACATGCCAGGATATTGGTGCTGGAATTTTCCGTAAGTGCGACGAATGCGTCCGTATCTTGAATGCCTTCCTGCATTAACAAGTCGGTATCGCGGCCATCGCCGTTGATGATGAGCGTATTGATGGGCACCTGTTCGGATATGCGGATACTTTTATCTTTCAACGTCTCTATAATTTTCACATGGATGTTTCCCGGCAGATATTGGGACGTGCGAACGGCAATACGTCCTCCTCCCATAATAAGCGCTTTCTTCACTTCCTGGTCGGATTTGCCCGTTTGCCGGCGTATCTCTTCAATATCAGCTTTCCGGGAAGTGAAGAATACGATGTCTCCATCCATGATACGATCGTTGCCGTATGGGATTATCGTATCGTTGCCGCGTTTGATAGCTACGATGTGGTAAAACTTATTATCGCTACTTGTCAATTCCGTGAGATATTTGTTTACGATGTGAGCGTTTTTACGGATTTTTATGCCCAGCAGGATTAATGCTCCGCCTAACAAGTCCCAGTATTGGCGGGTCCATGGGCGTCGTATGGCCGAAACGATCTCTTTGGCGGCGAGCATTTCGGGGTATATCATGGAGTGGATTCCCAGATTGGAAAAGAATTCTTTGTTTTTCGGCAACAGATATTCGTAGTTGTTGATGCGTGCAAATGTCTTGGCGGCGCCCATCTTGGCCGCCAGCATACAGGCGGTTATATTGGTTGTCTCCTCCGTCGTCACGCTGATAAACAGGTCTATCCGGTTTATGCCTGCTTCCTCCAGATCGTTTAGCGAAGTCGGATTGCCGGCAATCGGCAAGATCTCCATCCCGGAACGGGTAAAAGCAAGTTTTTCCTCGTCGGGATCCATCAAAATAATATCATGCTTTTCTCTTGAAAGCATTTTCGCCAGATGTGTTCCTACTTCTCCGGCGCCGGCAATTAATATTTTCATTTATTTAAAATAATGATGTTATCAAAAACATTGTCCTTCCCGGTACGCGATTCACCTCCTTATAATTTCGCCGCTTCCGTTATGATTTCCTTATAGATGCTTTCCGCATCCATCCCGTAAATTTTAAAAAGTTCTTCGATGGTTCCATGTTCGACGAACTTGTCCGGTATTCCGATGCGTTTTATTATCGGCGTATATCCATTTTCCGTCATAAATTCGGCGACGACGCTTCCGAGACCGCCGGAACGAACTCCATTCTCAACCGTAATAACGCTTTTAAAATGCTGTCCGACTTCGTGCAGGATCTCCTCGTCTACCGGCTTCAGGTAGATCATATCGTAATGGGCTACCGAAGGGGAACTATCCGCAATCATTTCTATCGCTTTTCGCACGTTGTTGCCTATCGGGCCGATCGACAGTACCGCCACATCCTTTCCGTTACGCAGCTTACACCCTTTCCCTACGGGTAATATTTTGAACGGTTGCCGCCAATCGTAAAGTTCACCTTTCCCTCGTGGGTAACGGATGACAAATGTTCCGGCATCATCCTGATAACCGGTATACATCAGGTTTCGCAAATCTATTTCGTTGATAGGGGAGGCAATGGCAAGGTTCGGTATAGGACGCATGTAGGCAAGGTCGAATACTCCATGATGGGTAGCCCCGTCTTCGCCGACAAGTCCTGCCCGGTCTATGCAAAACACGACATGAAGTTTTTGCAGGGCTGCGTCATGGATTACTTCGTCATAAGCCCTTTGCATGAACGACGAATAGATATTGCAAAACGGAATCATACCTTCTTTTGCTAATCCGGACGAAAACGTTACTGCGTGGCCTTCGGCTATCCCCACGTCGAACGTGCGTTCAGGGAAACGTTTCATCATAAAACACATGGAGCACCCCGTCGGCATGGCCGGCGTGATCCCTACAACCCGTTTGTCCTGTTCGGCAAGTTCGACCAGCGTATGCCCGAACACATGCTGATATAACTGCGGTTGGTTCAACTCGACGGGGATGATCCGTTTTCCCGTTTTTTTGTCGAATTTCCCCGGCGCATGCCACTCCGTAGCCGAATCTTCGGCAGGCTTAAAGCCTTTACCCTTCTGCGTCTTTATATGTAGCAGTTTGGGGCCTTTCATGTCTTTTATATCATTCAGCTTATGAACAAGATCCGATACATCATGCCCGTTCACCGGACCGAAATATCGAATACTGAATCCCTCAAACAAATTATGTTGCTTTGAAATCAACGCTTTCAGGCTATTGTTAAATCGCAGGATACTTTCGCGCCGATCTTCCGTTATAAGGTTAGCCTTACGCATCATACGGTACAGGTCGTACCTTACCTTATTGTATGTCTGGCTGGTCGTTATATCCACCAGGTAACGGTTTATACCCCCTACATTGTGGTCGATCGCCATGTCGTTGTCGTTCAGGATGATCAGCAGGTTGTTCGGGTTATTCGACGCATTATTAAGGCCTTCGAACGCCAGTCCTCCCGTCATGGCGCCATCGCCGATTACGGCAATCACATGACGGTCGCTTTCGTTTTGCAGTTCGAAAGCGGTCGATATCCCCAATGCCGCCGATATCGAATTGGAGGCATGTCCTGCAACAAAAGCGTCATATTCGCTTTCCGCCGGATTCGGGAACCCGCTTATTCCTCCCCATTTGCGGAGCGTATTAAATTGTTCGCGCCTTCCGGTCAGTATTTTATGTCCATAAGCTTGGTGGCCTATATCCCAGACGATACGGTCGAACGGCGTATTAAAAACATAATGAAGCGCGACCGTTAGCTCTACCGTACCCAAACTGGCGCCCAGATGACCTGGGTTTATCGAAAGCGCATCAATAATGAATCGCCGTAATTCCGAGCATACATCCGTTAGATCCTCCAGAGGAAGTTTTCTTAAGTCCTCCGGCGAATTTATGTTGTCCAGCCATCTTTTGTTCTCATTCATATTTACATCGGTATCATCCTGTTCTATTTGACTGCAAAAATACAATATAAAATGCGAAAGCCATAAAAAAAGAAAGCCGTAAAAAAAGTCGCTTTCCCTCTGTTCACTCATTTTATAAAGAATAAAAACGTAGATTTTGTTTTATTATTGCTCCTTTACCCGAAGGGTGACGTTGAGGTGATTTTATGTTGTTTTTTATTTTGCAAGAAAAAAATTTGACTTTACCATGTAAATTTTGCAAAACATTTTTATCGGTTTGTGTGTAACGTCGAAAATTTCATGTACTTTTGTCTCAAATTTATGATTATAAATATATTACGTCATGAAAAGGTTGCCGATAGGAACGCAGTCGTTTGAAAATTTACGAAAAAACGACTGCGTATATGTAGATAAAACCGAGGTCATCCACCGGATCATTTCGGAAGGAAGAATTTATTTTCTTTCCCGTCCGCGCCGTTTTGGGAAGTCGTTGCTGATAAGTACGCTGGAAATGATATTTCGCGGGCGGGAAGAGTTGTTTGAAGGGCTTTATATTTACGACAAATGGGACTGGTCGCAGCAGTTTCCGGTCGTCAAGATAGACTGGACGCTGATCGACCATTCGACGCCGGAAAAAATAGAAAACAGTCTGGTATTTCACATGAAAGAGGTTGCTCGAAGTTATCAGATTGCTTTAGGAGCGGAATCGGCCATCAACTGTTTTGGAGAGTTGATAGAATCCCTGCACAACAAGACCGGCAAACAGGTAGTTGTGTTGATTGACGAATACGACAAACCGATCACCTCTCATCTCTTCGATTCTTATCTGAAGCCTGTTCGGACGGCGGTGCATGATTTCTATCAGGTAATGAAAGGCGCAGACGAGCATTTGCGATTTGTCTTCCTGACCGGCGTGTCGAAGTTTTCTGGTCTGTCGATTTTTTCGGCGCTGAACAATCTCGATGATATTACCTTGCATGAACAGTATGCGGCAGTATGCGGATATACGCAGGAGGAACTGGAAAGTAATTTTTCCGAACACATTGACGTCGTTACCACACATTTGAATATGACAAGGGAATATTTGCTTGACCGGATTCGTTACTGGTACAACGGCTATACATGGGATGGGAAAACGGCCATCTACAATCCGTTTTCGACACTGAAATTTTTTAAAGTCCGGGAATTTGCCGGATACTGGTTTGGCACCGGTACGCCTGCGTTTCTGATAGATATGATTCAACGCCGCAATCGTGCAGACGCCGTACTGGAGCCGATCGTTACCGGTGAAAAGGTGTTCGACGGCTATGACCCGGCAGATATCGGCGATGTGCCATTGCTGTTTCAGACCGGTTATCTGACCATCAAACGGAAAGAACTGATAAACGGACGTCCCCGGTATACGCTAGGCGTCCCTAATTCGGAAGTCAACGAAGCGTTATTGACGTGTCTGTTGCACGCCTACGGGAAGTATCCCGGCGAACAGATCGACAAATTGCGCATGACGATGGAGCGGCAGTTAACTGTCGGCGACGAAGCCGGCTTTGCCCGTAGCCTCGAAATGATGATCGCCACCGTCCCCTACGAACTTCACATTCCCAGAGAAGCCTACTACCATTCGCTGATGCTGATATGGATGCGGCTGCTCGGCTTCAACATACAGGGCGAGGTGTTGAACAACCGCGGGCGCGCTGACGCCGTCTGGGAACAGCCGGGCGGCGTAACGGTGGTCGCCGAAATAAAATACCATGCCGAAAAGACGACAAAGGCGCTGCTCGACGAAGCCATGACGCAGATACGCGACCGTCGCTATTATAACAAATATACAGGAAAGGTCATTCTTCTGGGCGTCGCATTTTCGGGTAAAAATATCGGCTGCCGGATGGAGGAATAAAATCACACGCTTTTTCCTTTGTAAAAAAGGGTAATTATAACATATAACATATCGCATAAAAATAATACTTTTGCAAAAATATTATAAGATGGATGAATTAAACGAGATACGAGAGAATCAAGAAGTTGAAAGTGAAGATACTTCTTTCGGTAACGATGTGATTGAAAAACCATTTAACCCCAATGATATTGAGATCGAAACGCCACCCTTCACAGTTGGTTATTTGATTGACAGCATAAGGTATGGCGAAATCAACATGAACACTGATTTTCAAAGAGAAAGCAATCTATGGTCCTCCCAACGACAGAGCAGATTGATTGAATCTATTTTGTTAGGCTTGCCTCTGCCTGCATTTTATTTTGATACAACCGGAAAACCATGGGATATTATAGATGGACTGCAACGGTGTTGTGCGATTGAAAATTTTTGCATAAAGAAAACCTTGAAATTAACAGGATTAGAGTTTCTGGGGAAAAAAGAAGGAGGAGAAAGCGACTATTTGAATAATCTTGGATTTGAAGACTTACCGTTACCCCTTCAAACAAGTATAATAAGGCGGCAGATTGTCATTTTCAAACTAAAAAAAGCGCCTTTAAGAGTTCGTTATCATTTGTTCAAACGATTGAATACAGGCGGGCTTGAACTAACTCCGCAAGAAATCAGGAATGCAATTTTTCAAGGAAAAGCCTCTGATACTGTCAAAAACTTTGCCCAATTTGACGTTTTTAAAAAAGCAACGGATGGGAAAATAAAAACCCAAAGAATGGAAGACCGCGATTTTGTCAGCCGTTTTATTGCATTTTATTTGATTAATTACACAGAATATCAACCCGGACTGGATGATTTTATCAATTCAAGTATGGAGATTATAGAAAAAACGGAGGATACCCAAAAAATTGAGAATGACTTTAAAAAATCATTGCTTTTATCAATAGATATTTTTGGGACAGATGCCTTTCGCAAAAGAACCAATGAAAATGACGCCCGTCATCCAATAAATAAAGCGTATTTTGAAGTCATAACTTCTACTTTTGCAAAATTAAATGACGATAAAATAAATAGATTAAAGCGGCATAAAACCTTATTTAGAAATAATCTGATAGAACTAATGAAGAATGTTCGTTATTCTAATTCCTTGTCGCAAGGCACAGGAACTGCCGATAGCGTAAAAATTCGTTTTTCGTGGTTTCATCAAGTTTTAGAAAAAAGTATAAACGGAATAGAAATAAAAATTACCGATGATAACAAAATTGAAGATAGCGAACTTCAAATCGCATAAAAATACAGAATTGAGTGCCGGGAATCTTACTCTATTGACGGGAATGAACAGTTCCGGTAAGTCAAGCGTGTTGCAATCGTTACTGTTGCTTAGACAAAGTTTCAAAAAAGGACGATTGAAGGATGGGCTAGATTTGAATGAGCCTCTTTGTGAAATTGGCCTTGGAGATGATGCCCTTTCTCGTTTTGCTACCGACAATCACATTATTTCTTTCATCTTGCAGGAGGAAAACGGTGAAAATTGGAATTTTCAATTTAATGTTGAAGGTAAATACCATGATACATTTATACCAAAGACAGGAAGTGAGATTCTTGAATTGGGAAAACACTCATTAGACATCTTATTTTCTAATGATTTTCAATATATCAGTTCCTCTCGGTGGGCAAATATTAATTCATATCCACCCGACAGTTATGCTGTTGAAACAGAGAAACAGATTTCATTAAAAAACGGACAAGGCGAACTGGTGGCTCATTTTTTAAATTACTATGGAGAAAGCAAGAATTTTTCCATTATATCTAAGTTAATACTGCATCCAAATAACCATAGTAGTAATTTATTAGAACAGGTAGTTGAATGGGAAAAGGAAATAAGTCCTCGTATAAGCATAAAAGCAGAGAAAAAATTTGACAAATTTGAAATTGAATATGAATATAAAGGGGCAGGCGACAATCAGCCGATTCAAAATTTAAAATCTAAAAATATCGGTTTCGGCATCTCCTATTCTCTACCAGTAGTAGCAGCTTTACTTTCTGCTAAACCCGGCGCTTTGTTGATTATTGAAAATCCTGAAGCCCATCTGCACCCGCGAGGACAATCAAAATTAGCAGAACTTATAGCGCTTGTGGCTCAAAGCGGAGTACAAATTTTCGTAGAGACACACAGCGACCATATTTTTAATGGAATACGCAAAGCCATTTCTCAAAAGAAAATTGACAAAGACAAGGTGAAAGTTCATTTTTTTGAGTTAAACGAAGAAAATATTTCAGTTCCCACCGAAATACATTTTTATGACAATGGTAGAATTGTGAATTATAAAGAAGGGCTTTTCGACCAGTTTGACAATGATTTGGATGAACTTTTAGGATTGTAAGAATGGAAATTTTAATAAATGAATTATCTTTAAACGGGCAGTTTGACGATATTCACCAATTTGAAAGAGAAGGTTTAATTCCGATTATTGCACTGTTAAAAGAATTCACAAATAAAGATACACTCTTGAAAAAACAAGACCTTTGGAAGAGTCAAGTTACTTCAGGAGACAATCTTTATCAAGTCTTAACTCAATGTAGAACAGATGAAGCAACACGTTTCAAGTCAGCCCTCAATAAACTGATCAGTGAACCTTTTTGGGAAACTTCTCGACGACATAACGACAAAAATGACTATGAATACAATCATAAGAAAATTAATGACACATCTCTTGCCGAATCTTGCGAAAGAGACAAAGTCGTTATTTCATTTATCCATGAGGATTATTCCTCAACAGAATTACAAATATCTAAAAATAAGACACAAATAATAGATGTTGATAATCTATTTTGTGAAGAGCATTATATTGAAGTGGCGAATCGTAAAGGACAAATTGATAAATGTAAATATTCTGAACGAAAATTCGCTTTTGGTCAAAAAACTCTCCTGGAAAATGAATGTCGTTTCAGAAAAACAAGGAAGCGCCAGCAAGGGAAATCTGTATATGAAGAGATTTCGAGCGGATATTACTGGTATTTAGACAACCTGCATCAAGATCATTACGAAGTATTTAATAATACCGGAGAACATATCGGCGAGGCTGATTTACTAGGAAAAATCGACCTTTCAAAAAAAGACAAGACTAAATCTCTTCATGATTCATAGTCAAAAACGAGTGTTTCACCTGCGGGTTCATCTGTGACAGAGGCATCCCCATCATCGTCATTACGGAGACGCATCCTGAAGCAAACCCTCCGGCTATTGGCGACTGCTTCGTGCCTCGCAGTGACGACGTCCTCCTTTGCGATAAAAAGATGTTTGCCCATCCGTTTCGTTATAGAGCCACTTTTTTTTACCCACACAAAACGTTATAGAGCCAACTGTTATAACTCAATCCGGCCTTTTCCCCTGCGGATTATTTCAAAAGGTTCCGCCGTGCAATTAACGATTGTCGATCCTTCGATATCCCCGTATCCCCCATCGATGACAATGTCAACATCCTCGCCATATCGCTCGTATATCAATTCCGGATCGGTAGCATATTCCGGTTCATCCGGATTGTAATGGACGGACATGGTCATGACAGGATGTCCTAATACCCTGCATATCTCGTGAATAATGGGGTTATCCGGCATGCGGATGCCGACTTCTTTCCTTTTTTTGTAAATTTTAGGCAAGTTATTACCGGCCGGTAAAATAAATGTATATGGCCCCGGCAGGTAATCGCGAATCAGTTTAAACACAGCATTGCTGACCTTTGCATGTCCGCTTATATCCGAAAGATCGTAACAGATAATGGAAAGGTTACTTTTTTGCGGGTTTACCCCTTTCATTTTACAGATTTGTTCGACGGCGCGTACATTCAGCGCATCGCAACCGATGGCATACATCGTATCGGTAGGATAAATCGCCAAACCGCCGTCCTGTAGCACGTTGACGACTTTTCGGATATCTTTTGGATTAGGATTTTCCGGATAAACCCTGAGTAGCATAGTATATTATAAGTATAAATCCATTATGAATGTCAACCGTAAATGATGTTACCGTCTTCGCCGGTATACTCATCCAGACCTTTACTATATTGATTCATGGCGCGAAGACTCATTCCCATGCTGGAGAATCCACCGTCGTGATAGAGATTTTGCATCGTTACCTTACGGGTAAGATCCGAGAACATCATGATACAATAACCGGCACATTCGTCGGCAGAGGCATTGCCAAGCGGGCTCATTTTCTCGGAGAAGTCCAGCAGATGTTCCATTCCTTTGATGCCGCTCCCCGCTGTCGTTAATGTGGGGGATTGCGAAATGGTATTGATACGTACATGCTTCTCCCGTCCGTAAATGTATCCGAAACTGCGGGCGATAGATTCGAGCATACTTTTTGCGTCCGCCATATCATTATATCCGAAAAACGTACGTTGGGCGGCTACGTACGAAAGTGCAACAATCGAGCCATATTCGGCAATGGCATCCTGTTTTTTTGCCGTTTGTATCATTTTATGAAATGAGACGGCCGATATGTCGATCGTCTTGGATAATAGATTGTAATCTAAGTTATCGTATGTATATTTTTTACGTACATTCGGGCTCATTCCTATGGAGTGAAGTACGAAATCAATTTTTCCTCCAAGTATTTTGACGGATTGTGAAAATACTTGCTCCAAGTCTTCTACGCTTGTCGCATCGGCCTGGACGACCTCGACATTCAATTTTTCCGACAACGTTTTGACGTCACCCATACGCACGGCCACAGGCGTATTTGATAACGTAATTGTTGCGCCTTCGTCAACGGCGCGTTCTGCCACTTTCCACGCGATGGACAGTTCGTTCAAGGCGCCGAAAATAATGCCTCTTTTTCCTTTTAACAAATTGTAATTCATTACTTTTATTTTAAATAATCCGCCGGCAAAATTAAGAAAAAAGAATGGAGAATCCTCCGTCCGTATTGTTTTTCGTCGAAAATCAGCCGTTAGCGCGGATTTTTGATAACCGTTTATTCGCGATAATACACGCGCTTGACGCGGGAGGAGATAGCGGTCAGTATCTCATAAGGAATCTTTCCGATTTTACAGGCAAGTTCGTCGACCGTAAGTTTGTCGTTGAAGAGGATTACAGGGTCACCTTCGTTCACATCCACATCCGTAACGTCTATCATACAGGCATCCATGCAAATGTTTCCTACGATGGGACAACGTTTCCCTTTGACAAGCGCCTCTCCGTTTCCATTGCTCAAGCGACGATCTAGGCCATCTGCATAGCCGATGGGTATAACGGCGATTCGGGAATCGCGTTCAAGATACGTTTTACGTCCATATCCTACGGAATCGCCCTGGCGTACATTCCTTATTTGCAGGATAAGGGTCTTGAGCGAACATACGCATTGCAAATCTTTAGATATTCCGGATGCGCTCACTCCGTAGAGAGAAATGCCGAGGCGTACCATGTCTGCCTGAAATTCGGGGAATCGTTCGATTCCGGCAGAGTTCAGTATATGTTTCAGGACGTTATAGCCCAATCCCGCTTCAAGAGCTGATGCCGCTTCGGAATAGATGTCAACCTGTTTTCTTGTGAAATCGTCAAATTCAGGCGAATCGCTTCCGGCGAGATGCGAAAAGACGGAACGTACGTACAGGCCGCTCTGCATCGTTAATCGGCGGCATATTTCCGGGATATCCTCCGGTTCGAATCCCAGACGGTGCATGCCTGTGTCTATCTTTATATGGACGGGAAACGACGTGATGCCACGACGTGTAGTTTCTTTTATCAATGCCTCAAGTAACCGGAAACTGTAAACTTCCGGTTCAAGCGTGTAGTCGAACAGCAACGGGAAACTGCTAAGCTCCGGGTTCATTACGATGATAGGAATAGAGATGCCTTCTTTGCGCAAATCTTCGCCTTCGTCGGCCACGGCCACGGCTAAATAATCGCAGCGGCGCTCCTGTAAAGTCTTTGCCAATTCGTACGAACCGACGCCGTAACCAAAGGCTTTCACCATGCAGACCATTTTTGTCCTGGGATGAAGACGCGAACGGTAATAATTGAAATTATGAATGACGGCGTCAAGATTGACTTCAAGGACGGTCTCGTGCACTTTCTTCTCAAGCAATGTCGTAATGTATTCGAAATGAAACGAGCGGGCGCCTTTCAACAGGACGATCTCATTGCGAAACATGTCGTGCCTGAACGTATTAATAAACTCGGATGTAGAATTATAAAATGCTGTCTCCATATTTTTAAACAGGTTTCCGTATTCGCTGATGCCGGATCCGACACCTATCAGGCGGTCGACCTTTTTCCGGCGAAGAAGTTCTGCTACTTTGCCATACAACGATTTAAGCGTCATTCCCGTCTGTAAAATGTCAGAGAGTATAACCGTATTTTTCAGTTCCTTATCCGCACGACGGCTTTGCTGAAAATCGAGTGCGACAAGCAGTGAGTTGATGTCGGAATTATACGTGTCGTTAATAAGACGGCAAGCGTTTATCCCGTCTTTTACTTCAAGGCGCATGGCGACCGGTTCCAGTGAAGCAAAAACGTCATCTTTGCTTATGATATTTGCCGGGCTCAGGTAAAACATTACGGCCATACAGTGAATGATATCTTCTATAAAAGCGTCGTCGACGAAAGGTACGATATATTCACGGGCAATACCCATCGTTGTACAACGTAATTTTGTTGAAGTATCGCCTTTTTCAATGGAATTAACAAATAAAGCGGCATCGGTATCTATTCGGCTCCATCCGATCGATTTGTACGAGAGGCACATTGATTCTAAGGCGCTCTCTATCAGTTTGTTGTCCGCATTATAGAGGATGACGTCGCTATCAATGAAAAGCGACAATTTTTCCATACATTTTTCTTTGGCGGATCCGAAATTTTCCTGATGCGCTTCGCCTATGTTTGTAATCAGTCCTACTGTCGGCAGAATCATGGGGCGTAACAGATCCATTTCGTCCGGTTTCGAAATTCCGGCTTCAAAAATAGCAAGCGTATGCCGCTCGTTCATCTCCCAAACGGAAAGCGGCACGCCAATCTGCGAATTATAACTGCGCGGAGAGCGCACGATGTTAAAGTCCGCACACATGAGTTGGTACAGAAGTTCCTTGACAATCGTCTTACCATTACTGCCCGTTATCCCGATAACAGGTATGGAAAACCGTTTCCGGTGGTGAGCCGCCAATTTTTGTAATGCGTGCGTAACGCTTTTTACGAACAGGAAATTTGTATTTGCCATTTGGCTCCATTCCGAATATTCATCGGTAACGACAAAGTCTCTTACGCCTAAGCGATATAAATTATCGATATATTTATGCCCATCGTTTGTTTTTGTTTTAATAGCAAAAAACAAACTTGTTTCGGGGAACGAGAGGGTCCGGCTATCCGTCAGCAGATGAGAAATAACCCTGTCGCATATCGAATGGTATTCGGCTCCGATAATATCTGCTATCTCTTTAATAGAATAGTTCATTTGTTTTGATGTTATTAAAATTATTTAACAGTTAGCTATTGATAAAGTTTATTTGCTCCGATACCTGATACGGTTCATTTGCTTTCATGTTAATACAATTCATTTGACTTAGTCCTTTCTTAATCTTTCCTCTACTTCTCTTAATCTATCCTCTACTTCAATTTCTTCTTTCGATATACAAATATATGGGTTTTTGTTTCGTAGTTGCCGGATTCTTAACAATGTTTGCGTTAAAAATTGCTTATAAGACTCATTGTCGTTTGTCAAAGGCCTGTGATTCAGCCGTTTGTTTATTTCTTCTACTTCTTTCATAAAAGATAGCGTTTCCCTGTTCATGCAGGTGTCGCAAAATCGTTCCCATATATAATGAATTGCCTGGGAGGAGGGATGAATCATGTCTTCGGCATAAAACCTGTAATCGCGTAGCTCGTCCATCATTAATTCGTAGGCCGGAAAGTACAGGACTTGTTCGGGATATCGATCTGCCAGCGCTTGTTCTGCTAGCAGCAGGGTGGATTTGCTGATCTGGTTGAGATGCGCCCCGTCTTTCCAATGACGAACCGGACTGACGGTGAATATTACTTTTAGCGAAGGATTCTCGTGCCATAATTCATTTAGCAGGGCAAACCATTCGTTCGTAATATCGTCTGTCGAAAGGCGTTCACGAATAAAATCCGATTCAGGAAGTTTATGACAATTAGCTACTGCGACGCCATCGCTTTTATGACGATAAACATAAGCTGTTCCAAACGTGACGACTAAACAGGAGATATTGCGTATCTGCGCCGCCGCCCGGTTCAACGATTCGTTAAGTTCCGAAAGACACTTGTAAACAGATGCATCAGAGAATCGTCCGTGATGCGCAAAACTGTGATACATCCCATTATGGAAAAATAAATCATCTTCAGTGAACGGTTTCGGATTCAACATATGCCGACATGCGGAAGATACGGATAATGGATTGTATAAAACGCCAAACGGATTAACCCCGACATCGAACCTGTACTCCGACATTTTATTGCCCATGTTACCGGCAAAACAGGATCCAATAAACAGGGCGCTGTCCTTGTAAGTAATCTTAAAAGGCGATTCCGGTATTTTTATACATGTACAATAACTTATCATTTATTACTATTCTTTGCTATGACGATGCAAAAATAAACAAAAACATACATTAATATAAAAGACATTCATCGGCGTTTTTATGTTGTAAAACATATAATAATATAAATCACTGGAATACAACAGTTTGCGTTCTATTGCAGGATGTATCTTAAACATTATCAACATCTTTTTGCATATTTCTCTTTGTCGTTTCATCTAAATTTGTAATCTTTGCAACGGATTTTTAAATATCAAAAATACTACGTGTGAGAATACTGAATACATTTTTTGTTTGTTTTGGTTTTATAATAGGAATATATATAAGTGTAGAAGGACAGGAACAGAAATCTGCAAATGCAACGTCAGCGAACGAACGTTTGCGAAAGCAGGTATCTGAACTCATGGCAAATCGTGTGACTTCTGCAAATATTATATCCAACGAATTAGCAATTGCCGGACTGGAAGAATCCGGCAGGTTTATAGTGGCGGAAAACCGGATGTTTCCTGCCGATGAGTTGTATGATTCCAATTGGGACACGGTGCATGTAAATCCGTTTACGAATACAAAAATGGATTTCCCCGATACATATAACATTAATTGTGTATCTTTCATAATGCCGATAGACAGGGAAACTATACGAATCACGTCAAAATATGGTCCGCGTCGCCGTCGTATGCATCGCGGGATTGATCTGGGGCTGCAGGTCGGAGATACGGTACGTGCCGCATTCGACGGGAAAGTGAGGATTAAAAGTTATGAGCGGAGAGGCTACGGTTATTATCTTGTATTGCGTCATCCCAACGGCCTTGAAACCGTCTATGGTCATTTGTCTAAATTCTTAGTGCAAGGAAATCAAATCGTGCGTGCGGGTGAAGCAATCGCATTGGGAGGAAGCACCGGACGTTCAAGTGGAGCGCATCTTCATTTTGAGACCCGTTTCCTCGGCAAGGATGTTAATCCGGCAGAAATTATTGATTTTGAAAACAAAACGCCCTACAAAGACGAGTATGTCTTTCATAACATAAAGATAAACGGGAAAAAAAGCAATATCTACTCTACGTCGGCGAATGCATTAGCGATACATAAGGTAAAGAAAGGCGAAACATTAAGTCATATAGCCCGCAAATATGGAACGTCTGTCGCAGAATTGTGCCATCTGAACGGTATTACGCAAACATCAAAACTTTCTATCGGACAAGCCATACAATTTCGAGCCAAACAGGTTACGGTAGAAGCTTCGCCGGATGTTATACAAGTTTCTCCGTCAACGCAAAATATACAGGCGTCAACGCAGAATGATCAACCGTCAGCACATAGTGATCAACCGTCAGCGCCGGTGCAGAGCAGTCAATTATCGACGCAAGGTAATCAACAGTTGACACAGAGCGCTCAATCGTTGACGCAGGGTCAGGCAGTTAAATCGGAAACGCCGCAGACGCCGTCAGCGAATGTAAAACTTTCCGCAGAAGATAAAAAAACTGAAGCCCGCGCCCGGATATCTTCGGTAGATGAGACATCCGGCGAATCGGTATACCACATCATTAAATCAGGCGACACATTATATTTGTTATCGGAGAAATACGGTGTAAGCATCGAAAAATTATGCGAACTGAATAACATAACCCGAAATACGATAATGAAGATAGGCCAAAAGATTCGTTGTTCGTAAATCGTTTATGTTTAAAATAAGATTAAGTAATCATGGCGGATACGAAAGAGCAATTTGAAACGGTCATCGAGTTGTGCCGTGGAATATTTGAAAAAAAACTGAAAGACTATGGCCCTTCATGGCGTATTATGCGTCCCGAATCGATTACGGATCAGATTCTTATTAAAGGGAAACGAATCAGAAGCCTTGAGATTAAGAAAGAATCTAAAATTAATGAAGGTATAAAGCCTGAATTTATTGGGATTGTGAATTACGGTATCATCGGACTGATACAAATGGAACTCGGTTTTTCGGATGACGGAGACGTCTCGGTTGCCGAAGCTATTGAACTGTACGATAAGCATATGACTGCGGTAAAAGAACTTATGTATGCGAAAAATCACGACTACGATGAAGCATGGCGGCTGATGAGGATAAGTTCGTATACAGACATGATCCTGACGAAACTGAACCGGGTGAAAGAAATAGAAAACAATGCCGGTAAAGTTGCCGTATCCGAAGGCATTGATTCGAATTATAAAGATATAGTTAATTATGCGCTGTTCGGATTAATCAAGTTAGTGCACGAACAGAAACATCTTGATAATTAACATGTCTTATATTTGTTGCCCGTATATTTATCAATATAAAATGAAATTGTATATACTACTTCAATGAAATCTGTAGACTATCGAAAAATTATTACCGAAATATGCCGTGTAGCGCTTGGCGTTACTTTTATATTTTCGGGAACGGCGAAGGCAATAGATCCGGTAGGGGGTGGCTTAAAGATGGAGGATTATTTCGGCGCTTTCGGTCTTACCACTCTAAACCCGTTGGCGACGTTTATCTCGATAAATCTGTCCGCATTCGAATTTATGCTGGGTCTTTGTATTCTTATGGCTGTATATCGTAAATTGACGACGATATGTGTGCTTGCTTTTATGTCATTCATGACGTTACTCACTTTATACCTTGCCATCTTCAATCCTGTCCACGATTGCGGATGTTTCGGCGACGCCTTTATCCTGACAAACTGGCAGACATTTTTCAAGAATTTCTTCATTCTGCTTCCGGCCTCGATTGTGACGTATCTGTATCACGACCGAATGACGCCGGCATATACCTGTAAAGTTTATTGGTTTGTTGTTCTCTTTGCGTATGTTTTCCCGGTATGGTTCTCTTATTATAATTATAATCATCTGCCTGTCAAAGATTTCCGTCCTTACAAAATCGGTGCGAATATTCCGGCGCTCATGTCGTTTCCCGAAGATGCACAACAAGATGAATATCTGTATATCTATGAGAAAGACGGAGAGAAAAAATCTTTTACGCCCGAAACGGCTCCCGCCGGCGATTCTACTTGGGTTTTTGTGGAGGCCAAACTTGTCAAACCGGGATATGTTCCACCTGTTGCGTCGTTCGAATTATATGATGCTGCCGGGGATAATATTGCGGAAGAGATCCTGTCGGCAGAAAATGGCGTCTTTCTTCTTATATCGCCGAAAATAGAAAACGCAAGCGACAAAAAAATAGATGAAATAAACTACATTTACGATTATGCACAGGAACATCATCTCTTGTTCTATTGCGTTACGGCTTCTGCAAAAGAAGATATCGATACGTGGATAAATAATACGGGCGCCGAATATCCGTTTTTAGAGGCCGACGATGTAACTTTGAAAACGATTATACGTTCGAATCCGGGACTTGTATTAATGAAATCCGGTACGATTCTTAGCAAATGGCACTATCTGGATATTCCTCCGGAAGATGAAGCAAACGATGTAATAGAACGGATTCTTCGCTATCCGGACGAAGATGCCGGGAAAGAAAACTCTCCATGGCTATGGATAATAGCTTGTTTTACATTACCTTTGTTGCTCGTTTGGATATATGACTGTGTGCGTAACAGGAAAAAATCGGAAGAAAAAAAAGATAAATCAATATAAATACTTTTTAAACAGTTAAGAAAATGAGAAAAAATATTGTAGCGGGAAATTGGAAAATGAACACTACCCTTGCTGAAGGAGTAACGCTTGCCGAAGGATTAAACAGTGCTTTGACGGGAAAAGCGACAAATTGCGACGTTATCATCGGAACGCCTTTTACACACCTCGCAAGTATAGTCCAAGCAGTTGACACGAGTAGAATAGGCGTAGCAGCCGAGAATTGTGCGGATAAAGAAAAAGGCGCATACACCGGTGAAGTGTCTGCCGCAATGGTTGCTTCTACAGGGGCTGAATATGTTATATTAGGTCATTCCGAACGTCGCGCTTATTATCACGAAACGCCGGAAATATTAAAAGAAAAAGTTAAATTGGCGTTGACAAACCGTCTGACTCCTATCTTTTGTATCGGCGAGGTACTTAGCGAGCGTGAAACCGGTAAACATTTCGATGTTGTTGACGAACAGATAAAAGAATCCCTTTTTGATTTGTCTGCCGAAGATTTCGGCAAACTGATTTTGGCATATGAGCCGGTATGGGCTATCGGGACTGGGAAAACCGCAACTGCAGCGCAGGCGCAGGAAATGCATGCCTATATACGCAAAACTGTTGCAGCGAAATACGGCGAAGAGGTGGCAAACAATACTTCTATATTATATGGCGGAAGCTGCAATGCGGATAATGCACATGAACTGTTCTCAAACCCTGATGTAGACGGTGGACTTATCGGAGGAGCATCGCTGGGCGTAGAGAAATTTATTCCGATAATCGAAGCTTTTGATAAATAAATGTTATAATTAATTCTTGCCCTTGCGAATATGACACATCGATTTCTCTCCATCTTATTTTTCACATTTGGAATAATGATTTTCGGAAACTATTCGTTATGTGCTCAATCCCCTTATTTTTCAATTTTCGATTCGTTTGAAAGGTCTCCGAATCCTGGCGAAGGAACTGTAATCATACATCAGTCCGAATCCATAAAACGGCTTGTCGGTACGCATGTAGACAGCGAAAACATAGATATTATAAACGGGAAAACATATCTGGTGACGAAGGGATTTCGGATACAGGTTTATTCCGGTAATCAGCGGACGTCAAGAGGTGAGGCCATTGAGAAACAGACGAAAATAAAGGAATTGTATCCTGATGTTGAGGCATATGTGACTTATAAAGCGCCTTTCTGGATTCTTCATGTGGGCGACTATCGTTCCGTCGAAGAGGCTTCGTTTCTGCACCGTAGCTTACGCGAGGCTTTTCCGCAAATTAAAAACGAAATAAAAATCGTTGAAGATGACATCCGTTTGCTTTTAAATTAAAAAACGGGGGGGGGGAGGATATAAAAATCCGATTTCATTGAAATATATATGATCAGATGAAAAAGTATAAGTCACCGGAGGTCACACAAGCATTATCCGAACATTACAGGGAAATAATTCGTTTGCTGGGAGAGAATCCCGACCGTGAAGGCCTGAAAAAATCTCCCGAAAGAGTAGCGAAAGCGATGCAGTTTATGTTGCAGGGATATGACGAAGACCCGGTAGACGTTCTCAGATCCGCCATGTTCCTCGAAGAAGATTATAAACAGATGGTAATCGTGAAAGATATCGACTTCTTCTCTCTTTGCGAACATCATATGTTACCGTTTTTCGGCAAAGTGCATGTAGCCTATATTCCTCGTAAATATATCACCGGACTGAGCAAAATACCGCGTGTCGTGGATATATTCGCACGCCGGCTGCAGATACAGGAGCGTATGACTTTGCAAATAAAGGAAAGCATTCAGCAAACGCTGAATCCGTTAGGCGTGATGGTCGTTATTGAGGCGCAGCATATGTGTATGCAGATGCGCGGGGTAGAAAAACAAAACTCTTTTACGACAACTTCGGATTTTACCGGATATTTCCAACAGGCAAAAACACGCGAGGAATTTATGAACCTCATTAAAAAATAAAAACCTTACGTATTTCATCGTAACGGATAGCGCCATTCCTTCTTTCTTGAACGCCACGTTCAGTTGAACGGATTTTCGAATATCCTTATGCATAGTGCGTGAAATATCCGATCCCCCGGCCTCCGTAAGCCAGTGTGGAATATACCTGTACGCCCAGCGTCGCCGGCGAAGGATCGGCATAATGAAAGTGAGTATTGCCGAGTATCACGTTCCAAAACGGGATGTTGTACTGTTGGGATTTTACAGGGAGAATTTCTGTTTTCACAGTCGGCACATTCGCGATACAGCCGCCAAACATCAGAAGCGCTGGGCTTTAAGGACTGACTATTTATACAAGTAGTGGGCGTAAATTAGTAAA
>JAIRMH010000287.1 GCA_031258835.1 Tannerella sp. | reverse complement strand
ATCGGTTTGGAAAAGAATTTTTCCGTCTTTCCTGAGTGTTGATGTTTTTGCCCATAAGTAGATAGCGTCATCTGCAATTTGTGTGAAATTGAGCATTATTTGCCCTCCTCTTATTTCGTGTTGCGGTTGCCCTTTATAGTCTCTGGGTTGAGTGAACTCTACATTAAATTGTTCCACATTGTATTTTTCCCCACCAAAAATAAATATTGCCTCTATGTGGGCAAGTGGCAGTAATGTACTCATATTTATTCAAATTTAAAATGTCCATTCATTATCAAAATCAACATTGTTGCCAACGATTAATTTTTTCGTATGCAAAACAATTTCAGTGGTGGCATAACTGTCACCCTGTTGTATATAATTAATTTTTAAATTGATACAGGAAGCATCTTTAAAAATCATTTTCTCCAATGGGATATTATTCGCATCAAGAACTATTACGGCGGCATCGAAATATTTCCGGGAATCAAGCGCCCATTCAATGATTTCTTTAGGGGGTAACTGCGATAGTGTTATGTTCGTAATCCCGCCATATACCTTTGTGGTTGCCTTTCCTGTATCATCCATTCCCTGTTCAAAAGAAAATCGGCAGTCCAGTATCTCATAGCCTCCGTTAATGAGGCTTTTGATGTCGGCAGGGCTGCCGCCGCCAATCATTAAAAAACTTCTGTGTCCGAACATGTTTTTATGTTTTTAAACTGGTTATTATATTCAAACTGTAGAGGGGGGAAAGACTTCCGTCCTTCCCCATTTTTAATTTATTGCTGCTCGTATTCGGCGTCCCAGTTGACGTCGTCGTCGCCCTTGGTGCCGTCGAGTTTGATAATGAAGCTCTTGGCAGGGAAGAACGGGGTAATGTGCAGATCGAGAAAGACGCGGTCTTTCTGTTTAGGATCGCGCTCGAAGCGGGCGATGCGGAACTTTTCTATCAGGCGGTCGGCGCCCTGTATGCCGTCGAGGAACTTGATAATCTGCTGGCGAAGGTCTTTTTCGGTCTTCGACGACCAGTTCTCGAATGCCCGGCGGTTGAGGAAGTCTATCAACACCTTGGCAATGTAGTCGAACACGCGCACCACGGAATAGGTCTGCAATCCGAGGTTATCGCCGTTGAAAAGTGTTTTGGCCGAGAAAGCCATCACCTTGCCGTATTCGTTCACCATCGGGATAAGTCCCATTTTTTCCAGGTGGGAGATTTCGCTTTTTTTGAGCTGGAAGACCACGCCGTCCACTTCGTTGATGCCGCCGTGTTTCTTTCCGGCGGTTACCTGCGACATCAGCGTGTAATACACCTTCCCGGCCAGGGCTGCCGCCGGCGAGACGTGCAGGTCTTCGGCTTCTTCCAGGTTTACGTAACGGGGACGTCCTATCAGCCAGTTACACGTCATGCACGTGTTGGAACGGTAGGGATCGCCGCCCGTGTGGTTGGCCGTGAAGAACATGTCTACCACGTCGTCGGGCTTTTCCAGGTCGGCAAAATCGGTGAAGAGCTGTACCTTGTTTTCGTATGCAATCTTGCTCCATTTTTCCAGCACCCTGTTGGAACCCAGATAGCCGGGCACAACCAGGATGGAATAGTTTTCCCTCAAGTCCAGACGGTCGTAGTGCTGCTTCAATTCGGCGGCAATAAAATCTATGAACCGGGAATTGTCCAGGTCGCGCACCTGTTCGGGCGCGGCGTTGACGACGGTAATGTTCCGCAGTTTGTCCGATTCGGTATTCTTGTAGAACAGCATGACCGAGCGGTACGAGCGTTCCAGTTCCTTCACCGTTTCGGCGGCTACCCGCTGGTTTTTATTCAGCAGTTCCGATACAGATAGCTCCTTATCGCGACTTTTATCCAGCATATCGCTGATGTCTTTCGAGCCGGAGAGCAGGTTAATCCACAGCGAGAGCGTTTTTTTCATATCTTCCCTCTCACCTTTTTTGTTTTCGTCGGTCAGGAATATTTTCCTCCGCGCTTTGCGTTCGGGATTGAGATTCTGAACCCCTTCCACACATGATTCAAGGAAACTGAATCCACCGAATTTGGCGAGTTTCGCCAACGCCTGCTCCAGCGATGCCGCTTTCGCTTCCTGTACTTTGGGCTGCTGGCGTTCCTGTTTTTCCGCTGCGCCTTCGGCTACCTCTGTTTTTTGCAATAATTCTTCTGCCATAATTCTGTAAAATTATTTACGGGTTATCAATTCCTGTTATTCAACCGGTTTAGTGTCATACGATTCCAATTCGGCATACATGGCCTGCAGAGCTTCCACGAAAGCCGCCTTTGCATCCGGATTCTGCAAAGCCCGCTGCATGATTTTATTGGAACGCAATTGTTTGAGCATCCTGTTGTAAAATGCTTTCTGATTGTCCAGGTCTTTCAGGAACGGACTGTTCTTTGTCATATTTCCAATCAGGAAATCAGCGACGGTCTTGAATCGGAAATTCTCGGTAACATCCTGTCCCTGTTCATTTTCAAACTCCACATCCATGTTGGGCTTGAAATGAGCAAAGACGGCTTCAATTGTTTCCAGGTTTTCCGCCTTTTCAGGATGAATGGGCTCATCCGCAGTTAGTTTCTCTACCAATAATGTTCGGTTGTGGGGGATATCCGCAATCGCTTCCGATGCATCAATTTTCTCAACATTCCCGCCAATGCCGTATTCAAACATAGCCATAACTTAAATTGTTAAAAATTAGTATTATTCTATCTTAATTCATTCTGTTTTCCGCTCCGGATGTAGTACTGGGGTGGCTTTTCCTGTTTCCACCGGTTCGTAAATTCTTCGTTCCGTATTTTAATGAAGCGCGGCGAAATGGTGAGAGAGGTAAACAATCCACCTTTCAATGTGCGTATCTGTTTTTTATATTCGACACAATAAGCGTCTTCAAAAAAGAGGATCAGTTCCGCCCCGCCTGTCACCTTGAAATCTCCTGAAAGGAAACGTATCTCGCCGTTGCGCAACAATTTTTCACGCAACATCCATTCGTTAATGTGATAGTCGGGAGCGCCGGAGAAAGTCAGGCGCATGATCCCGCCCGCGGGCAATCCGTCGGGGCGTCCCCTTGAATTTATTTCCTGACTGAAGCCGATGCTGAACTCCTCCAGAATATAGCTTTCGTCCATAAAGATGAATTTTACGACCTGCTCCGGAAGCTTTTCGCTGCTGAAAAACAGGCGTCCCTTCATTACACGTTCAAAGTAGTTCATGGATTCAAATTTTCAAAATAAGCATTGTTTATCTGGAGACTCTCGACAACCATCTTCAATGTCGTAACCGTATTGGGCTTGTTTTCAGCCTTGTAGCACAGGGACAGATCCGTCAGTCGCGCCTGTTCAAAATATACCTGCTCCAACGTTTCTTCGGAAATATCCATGACCGTTACTTCCCCGTTGAATTTCTTGACATGATCGAACATCCAGGCAAGCAATTCGTCGGAAGGAACGCCGATAATGGATACGGTAAACAATCCTCCCTTCAAACCCGTGCACACCTCGCCGTAACGATTCATCCCTTTGTGGAACTGGTAATCGCAATCCGCCAGTTCATACCTTTCCCACGAAAGCCCCATGATATTGTCGCTTTTGGGTATTTTCAGCTTTAAAAAAGCCTTACATTCAAATTTTTTCCGTGCCATACCGTCATTCATTAAGCATTACATGCTCCATACCAATTCCTGATTCCCGTTCAGTGTCGCAGTCAGCTTGCTCCCTTTGGATACTTTCCCGCTGATAATAAAGCGGGAGATGGGTCTGCGCAGGTAATTCCGTATAACACCGGCTACCTGACGGGCGCCATATTTGGGCGTAAAGCCTTTTTGCGCCAGTATCTTCCTGGTTTCCACGTCTATTTCGAGCGTGATGCCCTGTTTTTCCAGCGGAGCATACAAACTTTTCAACTGTATGTTGAAAATCTGCAACAGCATGTCTTCGCTGACAGGCGCGAAAGGTACGATTTCGGAAAGCCGCGCAAGAAATTCGGGGCGAAAGTAATTGCCCATCACTTCCATCAGTTGAGCGGTTGACGGGTTTTCCCCTTTCGAGAACCTGTCTACCAGCCATTCCGTCCCCACGTTGGAGGTAAAGATCACCAGTGCGTTCGAAAAGTCGCCTTCCTTTCCCAGGCGGTCATGCAGTTTCCCTTCATCCATGATTTGCAGGAAGATATCGTAAACCGACTGGTGGGCTTTTTCGATTTCGTCGAAAAGAACCACCGCGTAGGGCTGTTGACGGATTTTATTGACCAGCAGCCCGCCTTCTTCGTAGCCGACATAGCCGGGAGGCGCTCCGTAAAGCAGAGCGGCGGAATGTTCTTCCTTAAATTCGGACATATCGAAGCGTATGATGGCTTTTTCGTCATTGAACAGGGCTTCGGCAAGCGCTTTCGCCAGCTCGGTTTTGCCCGTTCCCGTGGGGCCAAGAAAGAAAAACGAGCCGATGGGCTGTCCCTGTTTGTTCAGTCCGCTGCGTGATTCTACGATAGCATCCGCCAGGACTTTTAGCGCCCTGTCCTGACCGACAACCCGCCGTTTCAGGATTTCCTCCATGTTCAGGAGACGTTCCTTTTCCTGCGACTGTATCTTTCCGACGGGAATACCCGTTTTGTTGGATATGACGGCAGCCACTTCACGGTCGCCAATCTCCGTTATTTTTGTCTTGGACGCCTCGCGCAACGTATCCAGCGAACGGTGGAGGTACGCCAGCAATTCGTCGAAATCATCTATTTCGTTCACGTCCGTTTCATCGGTCAGCAAGCCCAGCAGAATGGGACTCAACTTGTTTTGCATGGAGTAATGCACGAATTGCAAATCCCTGAACAGTTCCTCTTTTTTCTTTTCGGTATTTTCTTCAATCCCAGCCAACTGTCCGGTAAATCCGAGGATATCTTTCGCTGCCGTTTCGTTTATCATTTTGGTGGCCGACAGGGTACGATCCAATAAATCTATGGCGGAATCGGGCAGCCGACGGTCTTTCGTGTAGCGTTTGGCGTACCGCACACAGGCGGCAACCGCTTCGTCCGATACTTTTATCTTATGGAATCCGGCGTACCTGTTCATCACCGATTTTATCATGCTGACGGCGGAATCCATACCGGGTTCTTCCAGCTGTAACAGCTCGAAACGGCGATTGAAAGCCTGGTCGGGTTCAATCAGTTTCCGGTATTCGTCAATAGTGGTTGCCCCGATTACCGTCAGGTCGCCCCGCGACATTTCGGG
>JAIRMH010000264.1 GCA_031258835.1 Tannerella sp. | reverse complement strand
ATTGTCCTGACGGCATAGCCTTCCGGATTCAGGATGTATTTCAGATTACCGCCTTCATACACCAGATTGCTCACATAATCGGTAGTCATTATACTCGCCGACAGAGGATTGGCCGTTTGCCCCATGGGGACATTCAGAGCGCTTTTGACCGATGTATGTCTTACCTGTCTTTTCATACCTGAAGCGTCGTAACTGTATTGCGTATTGTGCCCGTAGGTAAATTGAACACGTTTCGGCAAATTTAATGAATTATATTGAATTAAACTTATCCCGCCGTTAAAATCTTGCGTCATAGCGCCGTTTTTGTTGTAGGCATATTCTCGGGCAGGATTTCCTTGCGGCTTAACAAAACCGCTACTGGCGTCTCCGTATTCCGTTACGCTATGTAATTGATTGCCGGCATAGACTAAATCCAAATTATCGAAAAGACCGAATGCAATGTGCTGCGAACGTTTTAATCTCGTGATATTTCCCATTTTGTTGTAAACGGCTTCTTCCTTGTAATCGTTATACCGATCCAAGATGCCGGAAGCATAATAACCGGCGTTAGTCAGGCGGTTTAATTCGTCATAGACAAACGAATATCCCTGTTTGTTCGGGTTAAGCGCCGAACTCCACTCCACTTGAGAAATATTCCCGTTGAATAAAGGAGCATTGCTGTCCGTATAAAACAAATTTTCCTCGAAATGATCGGAGCCAATCTTTCTCATCCAACTGCGGATATTATAATCGTAAGCAATCTTTTCTTTGCTTCCGTGCAATCCCTTTGTTTTTACCCGCCCCAAGTCGTCGTAAGTCAATTCGGAAAGAATGATCCTGTCGCCTCCATCTATTTGGTATTCGGTAACAGTAGGACGTCCGGCATGGTCGTAATGGTAAGTATATGTTTCCGTTATGGAGTCTACTTCTTCTGCGTTTCCCATCATGAAATGAGCGGTTTGTTTTTGTGTCGGCTGTCCGGTAAAGGAATAGTTAACACATTCCCTTTCGTAACCGCCTAAATGATTGGTGACGATGGATTGAATCATCCGTCCTCTGCTGTCGTAATAAAAAACGGACGGCAGCATTTCCGAGTCCAACATAGCCGTAACTGTACCTGTCAACAGACCTTTGCTCTTAACATTATCGCTGTCCGTTCCGTACCGTTTATCTTCAAATCCGCAGGGAACGGTGTAATCATACTCCATATACGAAAAGTCTCCTAAAGATCTGAACTTGTAATTATCATAATAATTCACTTGCAACAGTTGAACCAAAGCCAAACCGATATCGGATGCTGTATAGCCGTATCCTTGAAACCTGCCGGAGGCATTATTCACATATTCCGCTTTGACGACGTCATCATAAGAAGGATCGGTGCATATTCCTTCCAAGACAATCCGTCCGAAAACATCCGGTATCGAAAAGCGCCATTGGGATTGTGCTCTCAGTTCCCCATCCTGAGAGAAAATCAGGCGGTCGGCATTGTCGTAGATATAGTTGACCGGTTCGCACCCCGGCAGTTTCTTTTCCGTGCAGCGATTGCGGTGGTCGTATTTGTAGATATAGGCATAATTTCCGATGTAAGAATCCGATACGGAATACGACTTATCGGCTGTAGCGCTGTCGGCAGCCAAAGGCGGCAATACAAAGCGCAGGTTGCCGAAATCGTCATAGACATAATACGTGTCGTGTTTCGCGGTTTCGTTCATTTGCCGTTGCAATACAATGCGATCTAATTTGTCTTTGAATTCGTAGGATTTATTGCCGTCTTCATCCGTCGTTTCAGTCACATACAAACTGTTATTTGCATAGTTTCCGTTTTTTACCAAATTATCTCCCGAAACGGAATAAAATGCGCAGGGATAGGAAGTATTGTTGGCCAGGTAATCCGTTTTCACGAAATGCCAGTTGTCGATTTGCCTGTCGATTCGCCATTCCTGTCCGGGCCCGTACTGTTTTATTATTCGATTCAAGGGCGAGGGTTCATATACCTGCTCGGAATAAGCATACGTATCATATCCGTATATTTCCGAAGAAAACGTACCGGTATAATAAGCGCCTCTGTTACCGGCAACCGGAACCGGAAGCCAGGCTTTGGATTCCCGTCCGAAAGCGTCGTACTCCTGACGTGCAACCAAATCTTTCTGTCCGGGTGCAATGCCTGCCTGAACCAACTGGCTGGGGCGGCCCAATCCGTCGTAATACTGAACGGCGTCCAGAAAAGAACTCCCGTCTTCGGAAAGATAGGTTCGGGTACGGATATAGTTTTGATTCGTACTGGGTTCGGATGCGGTAGAACCTGCCTGTGAAACAGTCCCCGTTATTGTAGTAGTAATTTCCCCGTTCTGATTTTTCCCTTCAGACACGATATAATAGACGCCGGGGTCTAATTGCCGTTGCAAACAGGCCTGTCTTGTGTCGGCACACTGCCCGATTCCGGTGTAGTCGTCATTGGAAACAATCCGGTTTTTCGATGCGTCCAGTAAATAGAGATAGGTATCCGGCAAACCGGAACCGCAATTGGATACGGTTACGTTCATTTTGGTGTTCAATTTGAACCGGAACCAGACATCTTTGGTTGACAGACCGGAATAGTAATTGGCCAGCGTGTCTGTGTTTCCGGTATGCGTTTCGGTAAAAGAAAGGCTTTTCGTACCCCAATCTATAATCGGAATAGAAGCGGTAATACGGGTCGTGATGTATCCGTTTTCCGTTTTTCCTTCCGCCACGACATAGTAAACGCCGGCGGGCAGGAATTTTCTCAAATAAGCCTGTCTGGTATTGAAGCAATGCCCGTCCCCGTCGTAATCATCATTGGAAGCGATTACGTTTCTCGATTCGTCCAGCAGGGAAAGGAAGGTATCGGATAATTTGGACTCGCAATGGGAAACAACTACTTCCAAGGGTATTTCGAGGGTAAATTTATAGTGAACGTCATTGGTTTTCAGACCGGTATAATAATTGGCCGAGTTCTCTGTGTTTTGCGTATCGGAATAGTCGAAAGGGTTGTTTTTCGAGCCTAAATCCGTCATCGGAATATCAAAGGAAATGTTGGTGATAATGCTTCCGTTTGCGGTTTTTCCTTCCGCCACAACATAATAAACGCCGGCAGGAAGTAAGGTTTTAAAACTCTGTTGCAGGTGGGTACTTCCGGTATCAATACTGCGTAAAGCAATCCAAATATTGTCAAGATCGGCGGAAGCAATCAGTGCTCCTGAAGAATCAAGTAAATACATGCAAATCTTCGTTAATAAAGACCCTTTGTAGTTTATGCCGATTTCCATTGCTTTGTCGAGAGTGAATTTATACATCACATCGTTTGTATTTTGTCCTTCATAATAGTTTGCCGTATTCGTCGTGTTTTGGGTATGCCTATAATTAAACGGTTCGCTTATCCTGCCGATATCGGTCAAAGGCAACACTTCCATGGAGGCGTTGCCTGTTATAGCAGTTGTAATAATTCCATTTTGACTGTATCCTTCCGAAATAACGTCGTAGGTTCCGACAGGAAGATTTTTTTTCAAATAGGAGTGAGTAGATTTGGGGCATTTCCCTGTGCCGGAATAATCATCGTTGTAAGCTATCCGGGTTCCGGTAGAGTCCAGCAAATGGATGTAGGTATCGGACAGTTCCGAACCGCAATGCGAGAGGGTTACCTCCATTCCTTTGGTTAGCGTAAAACGATATCGGATGTCGTTAGGGTTTCTGAAGGTGTGGAAATTGGCGGAATTTCTTGTATCCTGCGTATCGGTACAGGTAAAACTTTCACTTTTGGTACCCACACTGATAAAAGGTTGGGTATCACCTTTGATATTGGTTGTCAGTGTTCCGTTTTCGCTGTATCCTTCCGCTACAATATAATAAGTTCCGGGTAGAAGCGCTTTTTTGAATTGGGATTGCAGATCGGCGCGCAGGAGCAGGTCTTGCGGACGCCAACCACCATGAAGTATAGCGGACGCCATCAGGTTTTCTGAAGAATCAAGCAAATACAAGCAAATACTCGTTAATGAAGATCTCTGATAGTCGATGGTTATCTCCATTGGCTTGTCGAGGGTGAATTTATACATTACGTCATTTGTGGGTTTTCCTTCGTAATAGTTGGCGGAATTTTTCGTATCCAGTGTATCCGAATAGGTAAAAGAAGCGCTCTTGGATCCCAAGTCCGTAACCGGTAATACATCGTTCCCCTCTATATTCGTGACAATATATCCGTTTTCGCTGTATCCTTCCGATACAACATAGTAAGTTCCTGCCTGCAGAAACTCTTTCAGATAAGCCCGGCAACTATAATTGCATTTTTCTTTAGAACTGTTCCCTTCAGGATCATCATTAAAAACGATTAAGTTGCGGGTGGAATTAAGCAGAGAAACATAAGTATCCCTCAATACATCGGGACGGCTTCCATCTGCAGGGGACTCGCGATGAGAAATTGTCACTGTCATTGCTTTGGTAAGTGTAAATTTATACCAGACATCCTTCGTTGTTCGTCCGACGTAACGGTTCACCGAATTGGCCGTATTTTGCACATTGTTATAAGTAAAAGAAGCGCTTTTAGAACCCAAATCAATAACCGAAGCGCTGCTAAAAGGAGCATTCACCGTTATGTTGGTAGTAATGTTTCCGTTTCCGGTTTTTCCTTCCGTGACGATATAGTATATTCCTTTGTCCAGTTTTGTCTTTATATAAGCGTGTCCTGCGCCGGAACAATGTCCTTCTCCGTTGTAATCATCATTAAAATCAAGCCGTCTTTGCAAATCATCCAATAAATACAGATAGGTATCCGGAAGTTCCGAACCGCAGTTGGAGACTGTAATTTCCAAAAGATAGGGGATAGCGAAACGATACCATACATCATGGGTCGGTTGACCGTTCCATGCGTAAGGCGACGGGGGAGCTTCAACGTCAACCAGAGTATGATTATTCGTATAATAATCGGATGAATTAACCGTATTTTGAGTGTCTGTATAATCAAAATTAGAATCTAAAAGAGCTAAATCCGTCATGGGAATATGGGTTGAAACAGTTGTAGTAATGCTTCCGTTTTCGGTCTTTCCCTCTGATACGGCATAGTAGGTTCCGGCCGGTAATATTTTTTTCAGATACGCCTGCCTGGTGTTGGTGCACTGCCCTGCGCCGGTGTAATCATCACTGGAGGCAATTAAAGTTTTTGAAGCATCCAACAAATGAAGATAGGTATCCGACAATTCCGAATCGCAATGTGAAATAGCCACTTCCAACATTTTCGTTAGTGTGAATTTATACCAAACATCAGAAGTCGTTTGACCGGTATAATAATTGACCGAGTTAGCGGTATTTTGAGTATTTTTATAACTGGAACCGGGATTTAAAAAAAACCAGTCTGCTACAACAGGTATATCCACCGTTATTGCTGTCGTAATATTCCCGTTTCCGGTCTTTCCCTCTGATACGGCATAATAGGTTCCGGCCGGTAATACTTTTTTCAGATACGCCTGCCTGGTGCTGGTGCACTGCCCTGCGCCGGTATAATCATCATTGGAAGCAACTAAGGTTCTTGAATTATCCAGCAAATAGAGATAAGTATCCGACAGGCCGGAACCGCAATGCGAGATGACTACTTCCATCGGTTTGGTAAGGGTAAATTTGTACCAAGCATCGTTGGCCGGTTGGCCGTAACTATTTGTTAAGTCAATTGTATTCCAAGTATGAGTATAGTTAAAAGGAGCGCTTTTCGTACCCAAGTCCGTAACGGGGATATTAATCGTAATATTAGTAGTAATCATCCCATTAGCGTCATATCCCTCGGAAACGACATAGTACGTTCCCTGAGGCAGTATTTTTTTACAGGAGGCATCGGTGCATTTTTCGTCGTTTGTGGTATTATTGCAGAGAATGGAAGCCATTCGGTTTTTTGAAGCATCAAGCAAGTGAAAGTAAGTGCGTTGCAATTGAGAACCGCAATGGGAAAGAGTTACTTCCGAGTATTTCTCCAGCGTGAATTTATACCATGCATCATTTGTACCCAGCCCGAAATGATTGAGCAAATTAGTTGTATTTTGTGTAAAGGTGTAAGCAGAAGGAACGTTTGTCACACCTAAATCCATCACCGGAATACCGTCTTCGCTCCCGCTGATACGGGTGGTTATAATTCCATCCGAGCCGGCTCCTTCGGATACGACATAATAAGTACCGGCCACCAATTTTTCCCTGAAATAAGGATGGGAACTGTTGACGCATCTTCCGCCTCTCGAACCCGTATTGGAAAGAGAAATTATCGTCCCTTTTGATACATTCAACAGATGAAGATAAGTGTTCGGCAACTCGGAACCGCAATGCGAGAGAATGACTTCCATCGGCTTTTCCAATGTGAATTTATACCAGACGTCTTTGGCCGATTTTCCGGGATAATAGTTTTCCGACCAGGCTGTATTTTGAGTGTTTTCAAATACAAAGGCTCCGTTTTTCGAACCTAAATCCATCACCGGAATATTGTTTTCAATGCTGTTGACAATGATATTAGTAGTGATATTTCCATTTTCTCTATATCCTTCGGATACAACATAATAAGTACCGGCCGATAATGTTTTCTTAAAATAGGGATGATCGGTATCGGGACATCTTCCACCTCTTTGATTCCCATTGGTAAGCGAAGTCATCAGATTTTTTGAGGCATTCAGCAAATGCAGATAAGTAACCGACAACTCGGAGCCGCAATGTGAGAGAATGACTTCCATCGGCCTTTCCAGCGTGAATTTATACCAGACGTCATAGGCGTTTGTCCCAAAATAATGAGCCGAACGGGTTGTGTTTTGGGTATGAATATAGGTGAACGGACGATTTTTAACGCCTATGTCTATGGTCGTTTCCGGAACGGTTTGAGCATAAATGCCGAATAAAGAGGATAGCAGTACTAAAAGTATTATAATATATCGTTTCATAAGATTACAGTTTCATTATTATTTCACTTATTAACTTATCTTCTAACAGAATATTCAGAATATAACTCCCTGTCGACATTCGCATGACGTCCAACTGAAAACGACATGTTCCCTTCGGATAAGACCCTTTATTTTCTTCCAACTCTATTATTCCGGTTACATTTCGCAGTTGAACCCTGATATTAGCCGGTTTGGGTAGATACATTTCCACGTCCAGCGTAGTTCTAACCGGATTGGGATAAAAATTGTAACTCAATCCCTCCCAAGGATCAATGACTGTATTACCGTCGTTTTCTTCATTTTCCAACAAAGCCGAATTTTCTTCGTCATCATCCAAATAATAATGTTCCTGTGGAGGATAAAAGAAAGCGGTTGCCAAAAATTCATTTTCGTCATTTCTTTCATTCTTCTTCTGTTGTTCCCAACTTCGGATCGTTTCAAAGACCGGATAACGGTAGCCTTTTTCATACCAGCGGAAAGTTTCTACAACAAACAGCACCGAATCGTTCCTTAACCGCCCGTTGATACTGTCCGGGGGAATAAATAAAGGTTCTTTCAGTTTGGCATAGTACGAATCCGAGATGGACCGGGTATTTTCCGCTATATATTTGACTGTCCGGGTACGAAGCACCTGTTTCAAGGTGTCTTTGTCGGGTAAGATCATCATTCCATAAGCGTCCGCCGAAGTTTCGACACTTCCCATGGCTTCCATTTCCAAGCGGTTGCCATGTTTTCCGTGTGCATAATAATAACTTTGGATGGTGTCGCCATAATTGACCGGGAATTTCAATAATACTTCCGGTTGAATATTCGGCAGTTTAGTTGTTTGATTGTCAAATCCCCACAAGAGCAGCGAATCGTTTTGCAGGGCATAGTGATAACGGGTAAGATGTTCCGTACCTGTTATAACCGTATCATTATCGGAAGAATAATCCAGTGTATATTCTTCATTTACAGCCGAAAGTTGACTGAAATCCCAAAGTACCTTTTTTCCTGCACGGCCGGGGTCTTTATATTCAACTTGCTGTTTTACGATCACATCACCTGCACGGAAGAAATTCAAATTGGATTGCAGGGGATGCTGGGCTGAGAGTATGAACGGAATACTCCCCAGTAGAACGAACAAAAGAGTGGTTTTTTTCATAAGAGCTTAATTTTTAATTATATTTAACACACGACAAAGCTACTCATTTGCGTTTTCTACATTATCCGGTTTGCCGTCAATCATTTTAACGGAAGAGTCAATCATTTTGACAGAGTAGTCGACAATTATTCCAACATTTTGAAAGTATTATATACTTGACAAGGATAGTATAACTCCTTAGTTTATCAATCTGCAATCCAGCCAATGAATAATGGCCTGTATAATCTCTCGTTCCCAAGCAGAGGCATAAAAGCTATGATTGGCGTTTTTCACCACATACGTATCCGATGCTATGTTATGCTGTTGGAGCATATCCTGTATCTGTTGAAGGGCAAGTTTCGTTTCAGGATCCTTTTCCCC
>JAIRMH010000248.1 GCA_031258835.1 Tannerella sp. | reverse complement strand
GTTCGGCAATGTCGCCGGCGTTCCCGTCCGTCCATGTAAAAGTATAGGGCATGGTTCCGCCCTGCGCCCTTACTTTGATCCATCCGTCGGTCAAACCCCAGCCGCGGGGCTGGAATATGCGCTCGACCGCCACCGTGAGAGGATACGCAGGCTGGGAAATGGAAATCGTTTCCGTCTTTTCCTCCTGCCCGTTTTTCACCTGACATCCGTTGCTGTCGTACAGCCTCAGCGTGTAGTTGTCGGGGGAAAGGCTGCCGATGGTGTAGCCCTCTGCCCCAAACGACGGGGTAGTGTCGTTATCCGCACCGTCTTTTTTGTACACAGCATAATAGGAGCCTGTTCCTCCGCTGCCTTGCACCGTTATCCGGCCGTCGCTGCCGCCGTGGCAGTTCACGGGAAAAGATTTGACGTCGGAAAATGCCACAGGAGAACGATTAGGCACATCAACGGTAACGGTATGCTTGCTACCGTCGGAATAGGTTGCAGTAGATGCATCAGGATATTTCCCAATCATTTCGATTCGATGCCTTCCATAAGGCACATCATTAATTGTATATGTAAATTTCCCATTTTCATTATTAAATACAGATATATTATCCCTTGAAGTTATATTATTCTTTGAAGTTATATCGACTACAGACAAGTTAATAGTTTCATTGGGAAGTAACTGACTGCTAAAAGTTAATTTGATAGCTCCATCGTTAAAATTATAACAGGAATTAATAATTCCTTCGGCGTTAAGTATTTCGGGTGAAGATTTTCTCGCAGAAAGTATTATGATTTCCGAATTTACACACGACAATTTACGTCTTATCGCTACTTTCTTTTTGGGAAGTACTACCGTGTTGATAAAATTTGCCGATAAATCAATTCCGGAAAAGGTTAACTCATACTGACTTTTCAGGAGAGAAGGAAAATCTATCCAATTTGACACATTCGGAACTTCCGTGTCGCTAATGAATTGATATTGCCATACTCCATTTGACTGTGGATAATTATTCGAAATATGTATAGTTACAGGGTGATGACTTGGCAATATTTGGGAACTTTCAGATGGAATAAGGGTTATAAGTCCTTTAGGAATAATGGATACGGTTACCGTCGAATGATAATTAGGAATTATATTAGTGAATGTCTTTTCATAACAGGCTTGAGATTGATTGATGAGTGTAGTTTGCGTATTGTTATATCCATCACAGTACCGTATCCCGAGAAGAGGATTCAATGCGCTCCATTTCCGTATTCCATTGAATGTAACTGATTTAAGTGGATTTGATATTTCAAATGTTGTCGTAAAAGTGACTGTAGCTTGTCTGTCTCCAAACCAACCCCAAAATTTAGACAAAACTGCTAAATCTTCATGCCATACATTATTCTTGGTTTCGGAATTGGCTAATTCATAAGACATATTGAATTGATTGTTACATAAAATATCACTATTTACATTCGTTTCCATTACTGCCGTAACAGTACATTGATATGTCTGTGCTAATGATCGGATAGATATTAACATGAACGGAATAATGACCATTATTTTTTTAATTTTCATCTTTTTATCTATAAAATCGGGTTGTGATAATCAAAAGTGGTTTGCGTGCCGTTGACTTCTCCCGGCATCACATACTGCAACTTTATCCGGTAATCCCCGGAAGGGATGAACGGAAAAGTTTGTTGCACCAAAGGAAGCAACTTTGGAGACGGCACATTCACATAACGGTTGACGGCCTGTTTTTCCAAGTCGATGAAATCGCCTTTGTAGGCTTGGGGCAGATTGTAGATATACGGGAAATACCGGCTTGCGATTTGGCTGAAGTTGCCCTGTTCTACTTCCGTAAGGTAGCTGTTGCCTGCATAAATGGCTTTAGCCGGAGGGATGCCCCATTCCGACGGTTCGCGATGGGCGATGGCAATACCGGGCGCTTGTGGGTAATCGGCATACAGCAGCGGGTTGATTTGTTGCGTAAAATAGAGGTCGGTTAAAACGGCTTCCACCGAAACTAAGGGCATGTCCGCCGTATATTTCGATCCCGTCAGTTCCGTCAGGTCAAACGGCTCTCCGCCGGAAATGCCGTATTGCAGGTTGATAACGTCGGAAGAAACTTTCCCCCACAAAGCGTTGTTCTTTCCTATGCCGTTTACCTTGTCGGCAAAAGTCCGGTACCGGCTTACGCCAAAGCGGTATGCCAGCAAAACTTTGCCTGCGTCGGAACGTATTTCCGACCCTGCTTGAGCGCTGCGCACCGTTACCTCGTCGCCGCCGTCGGCAGTAAATACAGCAGTGCGGCGTTCGGTATCCCCTGCCGTATTGCCGGAATTGGCCGAAAAACTAATGATTTCCGCGAGATAGGAACTGCTTGCGTCAAGGGAAGGCAGGGTATATTCAATCCGTTTGTTTGTCTCACCGTAAGTAAAAACAACGGATTGCGGCGCATGGCCCTCTTTTGTCATGCGAATACGGTGCGTCATACCGCCGGCAAACAGATAACTTTGCCCGCGCTTGAGCTGGACGTAGCCCCTGTCGCTCTCGCCCGGATAGAAATAGCGCTGGTCAAGCACCGGGTAGGCATATTCGATGTTTTGCGGAGGAATCACATCCGGCGCATCTCCTGTGGTAAAGGACACGTCTCTGCGTTCTTCCGCTTTTTTCCCCGCCGTGTAAACCATCACCCAGTTTCCGCCCTTAAATTCTTCAAAACTCACTTTTGCAGCTATTTGCAGGGCTGCATGAGGAGGAAGTATTTCATGGGAATAAAATGAAGCGATGTCTTTGTTGCTGTTCCACGTGATTTTTCCTTCAAGCGTTTTGCCGTCCTGAGATACGGAAAATTCTTCCAGTTTCAGGCGATATTTTTTGATGCCTTCGTCGTCTTCCACTTCAAATGCGTGGCCGATTTTCATGTTGAACGCTACCTGCGGCGCGGCAAATACGTCAATATCTCCGGCGCCGTTGCGGGGCGTCATGTCTGCAATCACTTCTACATCCAGCGGACTTGAACCGGGAACAACAAGGACACATTCCTCGCCCAGTTCGATTTTCATACGCATTTTGCCTTTGACCAGTCCGCCCAACAGGTCAAACTCGGCGCCCAGATATCCTGCAAACCATGCCGGATTGGGCAGTTTCGCCTGCATCAGTGCGGCGGCTCCTCCTTTGAGAATGGGTATTTTTTTCTTAACAAACAGCAGATTAACGTTTACCCCCATTTCTCCCTGAAAGTACGCATAAGCCTGTCCGTTGGCATACCATCCGTCTATGCCGATAACGCCGCTTCGTCCCTTGCACTGCGTTTCGCCGTAATCTTTGAGCATGATGTCAAATCCCAGCCCTGCTTTGAAGTTGGCATACAAGATCAGGAAGGTAAGGTCTCCGGTTTCAATTTTGATGTTGCTGCCGAAAGCAAAACCGCGTCCATCGCCCAGTGAGTTCAAGTCGCGCATGTAATCCAGTTTTTCGGCATCTACGCCCAAAAGGTTGGCCACTTCCGGCGGCGGCGGCGGCGATGCCGGAATCCGTTGTCCTACCATAAAATAGGAACCGGTTTGTATCCTGACCAATCCTGCCAGATCGAATATGATCCCCAGTTGATCGGTGGGCGTTCCCATGTGCATGTACCATTCGTCAGGGTCAATGTGCATCACCGCCCATCCTGCACGGTTGCCCGATGCGGCGCCCCGCAATATGCCGCCTGCCGCATTGATGTAAAGGTCAAAGTTGGCATGAAGCGAGTTTTGCCGGAAATCATATTTGATTCCGATAGAGGCAGTAAATCCGACTTCTCCCAACTTTTCGGAAGCTTCATATACCTTGGAAGCCGCTTTGTCCGGTTCATACAGTTTCATCTTTTCCAACTGCTCTGCCATCTTGGCATTACCTCCGGTAAATTTATTTTCCATATCCTGCAATTTTTGAAATTTTTCTCCGACAAACTTTCCGGCGTCTTTTACACCCGGTATTTCCGCCAGTACTTTTGCCTGTCCGAAAAGCCCTATGAAATTCAGTCCGCCATGCCGGTTAAAGGAAATTTCAAACGATGCTTCTCCGTTAACGGCCTTGTCGGAGCCAATGCAGAACAGGATAGCCGCTTTCAGTCCAAGTGAAGTTTCCTCGTCGGGTACGTAGTTGCAGCCGGTGGGCATATTGCTCGTTCCTTCGCCCGGTTTCATCCTGTAATATACTCCCCCTCCAAAACCGGTCAGTTTGAGCGCAGGAGGATAGACCAGGATGCCGTTGGAGAATGATACCCTTCCATCCACTAACCAATAGCGAAAATCCTTATAGCCGAACATAGCGCTGGCGCTCACCTCTAATTTCATCCCTTTCTGGATATTCACGGTCAGGTTGCCGGCAAAACCGTCTCCATACACGGGATCGTCGTTCATAATTACCACGCTTCCCTTGATGGTGAATACTTCGGCAACGGACACGTCTATGTTGATGGCCGACAGGTTGCATTCCTTGTATCGCCAGTGGTGACGCCCTTCTTCCTGTGTCATTTCGGACACCAGCATCAAACGGGTGCCGGCTTCTAAGGAAAAAGGATCCTTGCCCAGCGCAAAAGCTACGGTAAATGCCAGCGACGCTTCCTTTTCTCCGGCAGAAAATTGAATGTCGCCGATGGAGAGCGGAAAACCTTTTATTTTTGCCTCCCCCGAATATCCAAATTGCTTAACGGTGAAATACGGTGCAACGGTTTGAAGGTGCATAGACCTGAAAGTGACACTGTCCAGGTCGGCTATAGACTTGGAAGCGTCTCCCTGTTTGATCGTCAAGGTAACAGAGCCATGCAACATGGCTTCGGGATGAAATTTACCGTCTTTCACCGCCAGGTTTACATACGAGTTGGGATGTAACCTGGCGTGAGCTTTCCACAAGTCGAACTGCAAATCATTCATTGGGTTGACTTTGAGGAAATATTCGTTATCCGGAGAGATGAAAGCATCGTATCCCATATCGGTTTTGGCTATCGGTAGTCCGATGATTCCTCCGAATCCGGCGCCGGTAAGTTGGTTGGCTTCCAGAGAAAGTGAAAACCGATCTACGGAGAATCTCCATCCGCCTGCATCGCCCATATCGGCAGATAATACATTGAGGGCTGAAAAGAGACCGCTGATGCCGTTATTATCCAGGATCATGTTTTGTGTTTCAAAGCCTGCCCTTTTCGAATCTTTTGAACTAAACTGTTCCGGCAAATCAATACGTAACCGGCTAATGTAAATTCCGCGCCACAACTGCTCAAACCCGGGAACCATATACTTTTCCCTGTATCCGGCAGGGTAAACAGTGCCGTCGTCGTTGCGGGTATCGCTGAAATCAAATACCGCATTGCGGGAGCGGATGGTAAACCCGTCCAGTCCGGAAATTTCAAAAGCGGGCAAATCTATCCCGATAATCAAATCATTCCAGTCGGATACAATGGTTCGGAAACCGGCGGCAACCCGTCCGGGCAGAACCTTTCCCTGTTCGTTCACCGGTTTGATAAACGTCTCCGGAAATTCCACCACCGCTTCCACAGCGAGAGACTTAAATCCCTGACAATCCATTTGAAAAGCAGTTTGAGGCTCTCCCTGTCCAACGTTCGGATCGTAGTTGCCTTTCAAAGTCAGCATTGCCGAACCTCCGTTGATAGGGATACTTACATCTCCCAAAAGCGATAAAACTGCTTCTCCTATAATATTCCCGTCGTATGACATCCGAATGTCCTGCGCTCCGAAGAAGAGCATCCTGTCCCCTCCATCCGATTCTTTTTGAGGAATTTTCACACGACCGAAAACAGTAAGTTTAACATGGTCGGACATGGTCACAATGCCGGATATGGCAACAGCATAATCGACATTGTTTAATGTACGGGACATTCCCATTGGCAGCACATTCAAGTCTGCAATAGATAACTCCTGAGTATAGTTACCGGATTGATCTATCTGAGAGAAAACTTGGACTGCCTCTATGCGTTGATCTTGTTGAGCTTTAATATATGAAAGCGACGCGATAAAAATAAACAATATTACAGAAAAGGTTCGCATACTATTCAGATGTTTAGAATTAATTATTTTTATTTTTTTAAAATTGATATCCATAGGTGCAAGTACTTGTAAAATCTTTGGCGGTATCTCGGCTTTTGATAGCTCTTTGTTGATGAACCAGTATCAAACTCAGGCTATTGCGTTTCCGGAAAGTATATGTTATATTCCACCTGATATTCAGGATATTGCCGGTCGCATTGCCATTGCCGGCGCTCATGTTGTATGCAGTTGCAGCGCCTGTGGTCAACGTCTTTTCCAACACTGATGCGTTGACGCCTAATGTAGGGCCGTAGGTGAGCGACCTGTCAAAACCTGTTGTGTTGTATGTTGCATTGGCAGATGCCGTCAGTTGTATGTTTTTGGGGACAAACAACAATCCGTAAGTAAGAGCAAAATTATAGAAACGGGAGATGTCTCCGGTACGGATGATATCGTTTTTTTTATTGGCGGCTTCCTGAAAACTCATGTTTACCCCCATTGTGTGCTTTCGGTTTTCATTTTTGCCGAATCCGTAATTGAGTGAGGCATTGGCATTTTGTGATAACTGCGTAAAATCGAGCGTATCCAGATTATCATATTGAGCCATCTCATTAATGTAGTCAAACTGCGATTTGATATTGGTATAGGTTTGAAATCCGGAATAGGAAGCGGCGATATTCAAATTTTCATTGGGAGCGGCATTGACGCTCAAAGCGCCCACAAAACGTTTGGTGTCGGACTCCTTGGATTGGTTCAGGTCGTCGCGTTGCAGACCGGCGTTGGCGGTTAGTGTTATCTTGTCGTTCAGCAAAGGACGGGCGTAATTGATACTCATGTTTTCCACATCATTCGTAAAATAGTAGGCGCCTAATGTATGGTAATCGGGCGATACACGTTCATAAGCAAGACCTATCACGTTTTTGAAAAAACGATAAGTCAGGTTGATGTTGAAAGCATGATATACGGAAGTAGATTCATTGTTACGAAACATCCGCTCGAACATAGACTCTTGCGTATCGGGCATTCGTATGTCCCGCGTAAGAATGCTGATTCCGTATTCGCCGCTTAGTGTCAGGTTTTCAACAAACTTTAACATGCCGTTCCAGCTAAACGCATGATTACTTTGCGGAAAAACAGACAGACTGTCGGGTTTCCATGCCAGAGAGTTAGGATGGTCTTTGGCGCTGAACCACGTCATGCCGGCAGCATAACTGTTGCTTTCATATTTCAGTTGTGCCCCGTATCCCATGCGTTTATAGGAAGTGCCGGCAGAAGGCTTTTCGCTGTCAAACGGTACGGCTTTCAACATGCGTCCGAACATGGCGGAAAATTTCAACGGGATTTTCACAGGAGCAAGTTCCACACCTCCTCCTGTAAACTGGTGTCCTCCAAGCGTATATGGAGAGAAACTCATAGAAACATCTCCGATATGTCCGGTAACCCATTTATAGGTAGGATGAAGGCTCAGGCGGTTGGGCATAGTGGGATAGCTGTATTTGGCGCCCAGATTGTTGAAGTTGAAACTAAACGGCAGGTTGATCTGGTTAAAAAAACTGAAATTGATATTCCCAGATAATATCCAGTTGAAAGGGTCTCGGCTTGGGCTATTTCCGTTGTAATAAACGGCATTGGCAGATACGCCGCCGTTCATACGGAAAATTTTGTCTTTGGAAAACTGTTCTTTCAGATTGTCTAAACGCACTTGTTGTGCATTGGAAATCAAAGCAATCTGCAATAATATGCAAGCAGTAATATAAGCACGGAGGTTTTTCACTGTTTCTGCATTTTAATATCCGCCAGTATGTAGGAATTGTTCCCTTCAGCGATGAATCCCTTTATTTTAATCGCGCCTTTGCGTCCGGCATCCGTTTCAAATAGCACGACGTATGGCGTTTGGGCTGCAAACGATTCATCTCCAGTATCCATACTGCGAATGTCTATTCCCTGCAAAGGATCATCGGTAGTCATGGTATCAAATTCACCGGCAGTGAGTACGGTTTGTTTATTGACTATAAATGTTTTACCAGCTCCGGCTATTTCGTCAAAAACAATCATTTCCGGTTCATCCGCATCCGGAGACACAAAACGGCAATACGGGAACAATGGCCCTATACCGAAAAAAACCAAATCCACAGGGGGAGATGCATCCATATCTCTCTGCGTAAGCGTTTTGCGCAAAGAACAGGAATAGAAACAGCCTATGGAAGCGTGTGCGGTTGTACAGCCCAACCTTACATTGGTTTCGGTAAAAAGATGGCTGTCGGGCAGGATCGTTACCGTTCGTTCGGAGGTTTGTTTTTCCTTGCCGTTATTTGCTTCCAGTGTTATGGTGTAAGTACCGGGCGTATCAATGCTCCATTGCGTATTTTCCGCTTGGGGGTCGGCAAGTGCGCCTCCCGTCGCCGACCATACCCAGCTAAGCCCAGACGCCGTACTGTTATGCAACGTACATAGCCACGGAGCTTCCATATCAAGATCGTCGAATGAAGGTTCCACGTTGAAGCCGATGCTCATGGGAGGCAGTACCTGAATGGTTTTTTCCACCGTGGCATGTTCACGCCCGTTGGATACATGGAGGCGTATGGTATGGTCGCCCGGCTGCGTGAAAACGACAGGCGGAGGAACATACGATTCCGATACCGCCGGTTCTCCGCCGTCAAATGTCCACAAGCAAGAAAGCGCCCCCCGAGTAGTGTTGGTAATTAATGCCCGTACCGGAGAAATGGGATTAACGGCTATTTCAACATCAAATCCTATGGAAATGGCGGAATCCAGCGACATACTGAAGTCTTTTACTTTGCGTTCATCGTCGTTCCATGCTTCCAGCCTGATGACATAAGTCCCGGCCCTGTGATAAGTCACTGTTGCCGGTTGGAAATTGTCGGATGCCGCCGGTTCTCCGCCATCGAATGTCCAATGATAACGGTCGGCGCCTGTGCTGAAGTTTTTTAAGGAAATACGCACCGGAACGGAATAGTCGTTGTCGTCCACCGTGACGGAAAAATCAGCTGTTACCGGAACGGTTTGTTCTTTAAAACAGGCAGACAACAATATGACAACCGGCACAACAATCCCTATTAACCTCCGCACGGTACGGTTTCCGGATTTTAACGCCTGCCGGTGATGATTCTCTTTCATAGTATTTTTCAATTTTCAATTACTACATGTATTGCTGCCACTGCTTTTGGGGAGACGAGTTGCAGGATATAGGCGCCCGCTTGCCGGTGGGTAAAGACTTCTTCGTAGCGGTCGCTGCCGGAAAGCGGTTTTGTCTCCGCTACGGCGCCGGAGACGCTCACTAACCGCAGTTGTATCTCCGCCGCCTCGCTCAGCTCTATCAACACGGTAAACTGTCCGGCCGCAGGGTTGGGATACAGTTTGAACTGTTTCAAAAATGCCTCCTGCTGCGGCTCGTATTCCGTCAAATCGTATTTGTTCACCACCGTGACCGTTTTATAGACCGCCTGCCGGCACGCCCCCACCGTTGACAGCAAACCTACGGTGTATGCTCCTTCCCTGCCGAAAACCACTTCCAATTCTTCCGGCGTCTCTCTGGTCACCAGTACGGATGGATCGTCCGGCAACAGCCATTCCACGCTCTCCGGCGCAGGCCGGCTGATATTGACGAAACAGGCGGGAACGGTAGCCGCTGCCTTGGCCGCCGCCACAAAATCGGCGGATATCTCCCGGTCGCTTTCGCTTACCGTTATGGTATCCGCGCCACTGCAACCGTTTCCGTCCGTCACCACCACGCGGTAGGCGTCACTGCCGGAAACCTCCGTTTCCGCTTCTTCGGAAAACAGCCCGTAACGGTTGTACCACCTGTACGAAGCATGAGGATCGGCAACAGCGGCGGACAAAAGCGCCGACTGACCCCTGCACAGCACCATGTCCTCGCCCAAACGGACGGACAGCGGCTCAGGGTTCGGCAAATCAAACTGCCGGTCTATGAAACAGCCGTTTGCGTCGGTTATCCGAACGGAATAGCTGCCTGCCGGAATGTCCGTCAGTCCGGACGTTACGGCGGAGGTGTTCCATACATAGGAATAGGGCGCTACGCCGCCTTTCATATTCAGCGCGATACTGCCTCCGGCGACGTCGCGGCACAGCGGGGGAATCACCACCGCACGGTCTTCCATGCCGCCCGGAACAAGGATACGGCCCGTAGCTATCGCTTCGCATTGGCGCCTGTCCCTGACAAAAAGGGCGTAGGCTCCTCCGGTAAGCCCATCTATCCGGATGGCCGTGGAAGCCTGCTCTGTCCCGATGCCCGTCCATGCGTACCGGTAGGGAGTGGTGCCTCCGGCTACCAGCGCCTCTATCCAGCCGTCGGCGTCACCGTCGCAGGCAAGGGTGTTGCTGTGGATGGCGGCAGTCAGCAGGTCGGGCTGGGGAAAATACAACTCCGCCCCTGCGGTGATCCCGTTGGTGTCCCTTACGGTGACACGGTACAGGGCAGCCGGCAAGTCGCGGAAAATGGAATCGGCAACAAAGCCGGTCAGGGATACGGGCGTGTCCCACTGATACCGGTAGGTTCCCGGGCCTCCCACGCCTCCCCTTGCGTGGGCGACCAATGCGCCGTCATTGCGCCCGAAGCAGGATATGGAATCGTATATGGCCGGCTCCACCACTAAGGGCGGCGGCTGTACCAGCACGGTATCCAGTTCCGCAACACAGCCCGCCCGGTCGTTAGCGTCCGCGCCCGGGTAACGGCTGTCCGTCATCCGAAGGTAGTAATGTCCATCGCCGAGGTTGGAGACGGTATTGGTCATGCTTCCATTCTCTTCAACGGAGGTATGTTCGGCAATGTCGCCGGCGTTCCCGTCCGTCCATGTAAAAGTATAGGGCATGGTTCCGCCCTGCGCCCTTACTTTGATCCATCCGTCGGCAAAACCCCAGCCGCGGGGCTGGAATATGCGCTCGACCGCCACCGTGAGAGGATACGCAGGCTGGGAAATGGAAATCGTTTCCGTCTTTTCCGTACCCTGCCCGTTCCTCACCTGACATCCGTTGCTGTCGTACAGCCTCAGCGTGTAGCTGTCGGGGGAAAGGCTGCCGATGGTGTAGCCCTCTGCCCCAAACTGAGGGGTAGTGTCGTTGTCCGCACCAACTCTTTTGTACACGGAATAATAGGAGCCTGTTCCTCCGCTGCCTTGCACCGTTATCCGGCCATCGCTGCCGCCGTGGCAGTTCACGGGAAAGGATAGATAACTTAAATTGACAGGTTGTGGACTATTAATAATTATATTATCAATTATATAACCTGCTCCATCCGACATTTCGGCATTTCCGTTCTGTTTTCCGGAAATTTTTATTTGATAAGTACCTGCTGATAAAGGTCCAATCGTATAACACCGGTCAGCCTCTAATTTGCCGACATTAGTCTTGTTACCATCTACATAATCGGATTCGCCACTTTTGTACACTACAAAATCTACGATTTCATCCGCATCCAAGTCACGACTTAATTGTAACGTTATACTCCCGTCGTGAGTGTAAGCGCAACTTGGACCATTTACTTGGTACAAACTGATTTTTGGCGCATCCTTTTTGTAAGTAACGCTTGCAATTTGAGAACACCAATTCCGATATTTATCTCCGATATAGTATCGGAAATGTATTTTTTTATTCAATAAAGCATAGTTATTTCCCAACAAATCTCTTCCGGTAAATGAAATTTCATTTCTACTATCCGTTAAAGGTATATCAATAGATTTCCACTCACTTTCAGGATGGATGTCATTATCAAAACAAACTTGCCAATGATGTGATGACGAGGGATAATCACCTTTAGCTGTCAAAGTTATACTCTTATCAGTAGATAAAATGGAATTATTGGAATAGATAGGCGCTCGCACATTATTGTAATCAACAGTTACCTGTATATCATAAGTTAATTTTGAAGACGGGATCTCTGGAAAAGTGAGTGAAGGAGGGTTGAGTCCTGAAAAAATGGGTAAAGGTTTGGTATCTGTTTCTTCATATATTGTTTCTTCATATATTGTTTGATCCATATCCAAACCGGGGATGGATTGATCCCATTGTAAATCATAGGGACCCTTCTGATCCCTTGCACTTATGTACAGGGATATACCTATGTCGGATATTGTTTTTGTAGCATCATGCGAAAAGTATATTTTGTTACCAGCTGTAGAATTAGCTATCCACCCAAAGATAATGACCGGATGGTTTGTGCCAATATCTATTCTGTTTGTTTCTCCAAAATAGGATGCCCATCCTTTGTAATACCAAAGTATAGAGTAGCTGTTGCTGGAAACAAAAAAAGACAATTCCAACAAATTTTTGTTAGTGAGCGGCACGATGGATATATCCATATAGCTCCTTGAGTAATCATATCCCGGCATCCCCTGTATGTATTTTGTGAAAACCGGATAAGTGATGTCGTTGACCCATGTTGTCCCTTCATCCCCATTTTCACAGTCAGGGACGAACGTTCCACTTGTATAATCTCTTTCTGTCCAGATTTCCAACTGGGAAATACGTTTATCGGCAGGGAAAATATAAATAAATTTTCCGGGTGTAGACGCCTTTTCCGATGTACGTATCCCTTGCTGAAATATCTGTTCGATCCCGCCGTTTTGGAAATAAGCCTTTATCCATATTTGACTTGAACAGGAAGCAGCATGATCTGTACCATTATGTACATTATAATCTACGGTCAGTTCATAATATCCTTTGTTTACAAAATCAAAAGTAGTTTGCGCCGATAAATAGGGAGTCAGCATGACTAGCAAAACGAACCATCCTTTTTTCATCATTTTACCATTTAACCGTTACGCTTTTTGTTTTGGAATTTTTGCCGTTGGCGTCGATCGCTCGGATCAGGTAGAGGTAATTACCCGCTTGGACGTTTTCGTCCGTGATTTCCGTGGCGGTGGCCGGCGGCGTTTGCCAAAGCGTAGGCGGTTGCCCGTCCACGCTTTTGTACAGTTCATACATTCGCACCTCATTCAGGTTGTTGCTCCATGTCAGTTTGATCCGGCCGTCGCGTTTGTTGACGGCTGCTTCGAAACGGGCAATATCCCTGTTGTTTTTCAGGTTGCTGAAAACCGTCAGCGGCTGGGCGGGCGGCGATTCCAGTCCGTTGTCGCAGGCGGCGGTCAGGGTATATACGTAGCGCACTTCCGGCTCGATGTCCGCATCGGTATAGGTCTGTACGGAAGCGCCGTCAAAGCGTTTCAACAACTGTTCGGCGGAATCCGGCGCATTTTTAACGCGGCGGTACAGCCGGTGTTCCGCCACCGTTTCGTCGGGGCTGTTGATCCATTCCAGCACGATGCCTGCTTCCGTGATCCGGTAAGCGGAAAATACCGGCGCCGAAGGCGGAACCAGCACCGGTTTGACTATTTCCAGCAGTTCGCTGTGGGCGGACTGGTTGTACCGCATGTCCACCGCTACCACGGAGTACCACACGCGGGTGTTCAGGTTGCGTACATTAACGGAATCGCGGTACACCGTATCCTGCCATGCCAGGTCGAAGAGCGGCAACATTTCGTCGCCTTTGCGCAGTGACCGGTACACCTTGTACCCCAGCATGTCCTGTTCTTTATTGGCTGCCCAGTGGAGCGTAACAATGCCGGTGGTATCGATGTTTCCCGCGAGCGACACGGGAACGGCGGGCGGGATGCTGTCCAAAGGCTGTACCAGTACGGGAAAGGATACGGAAGGCGCTCCATTTTTGGGGACGGCGGAAACGGTAAAATAATTGGACGGCAGCAAATCCGCAAACGTTATTTGCCGCAGGGCAGGAGCGATATCCCGTTGTACTGTGACGTAGCCGTCGTTGGGAACGATGGAGCGGTTTAGTTCAAAGCCGCTAATCAGATCGTTGCCGCGTTCGTCAAATTCCCATTCCAGTTCCATTGTTCCCCGGTCGTTGATGACGGCGCGCGTGATGTGCGGAACGAAAGTCAGCAAATCCCTTCCGCTGCCTGATACCGCTTCCGACGGAGGGCCGGTTTCACCAAAGGCATTGACGCCGCAGATGCGATAATAATAAGTTATATTATTGTGAGACAGCGAATCGGAAAAAAACATCCGCTGAGCGGTTTTTTCGCCGCGGTTGTTGATGTTGGAAAAAGGCAGGCCGGGCAGACGTTCAAAATGAACGCCGTCTTCCGACTTTTCTATGAAATAGCTGTTATATACGTCGCTCATGGTTTCGTAGTTCCAGGTCAGCATCACGCTATGGTCGCCGAAAACCGCCGCCAGTTCCTGTGGTTGCGGCAAGGGTTCGTATTCGTTCGTACCGGTATATACCAGTCCGGTATCCGGTTTCATCACGGAAGGCGGCGTTAGCGGGATGATTCGGTAGAGGTATTTTTCGCCGGCGCTCACCTCCGTATCCTTCCATCCCCAGCCGGCCATGCAGGCGGCTTCGAAATTGCGGTCGGCGGCAAAGAGCGACATGGCAAAGCGCTGTTCCAACTGTTGCGACAGGTTGATGATTTGCGTCAGGCTCTGCGGGTTGCCCCCGGAGAGTTCAAAAGTTTCGCCGTAGAGGGCTTGCGCGATTACGGCGGCATAGTCGTCGGAAACAGCTATGGATTCCCATTTTTCCAACGGCTGTGCTTTGATTTGTTCTGCAATGATGCGTTTTTCCGGTTGGGATAACGCTTTGCCGCCGCGCATTACCGTGTAGCGTTCCAGCCGGAAACCATATTTGTTAGTCTGCTGCCATGCCATGGGCGTGGCGGCTCCCCATCGTAGCCATACGGCATCTTTTTGCACACGGGAACGGATAGATATATGGGCGGTATCCTGTGCGCGAACGACAGATATACCCACCGTCGCTATCAACCATAAAAACGCTATCCTCTTCATACTCTTTGCATTTCATTTAAAACCATCTACTCACTCAATGCTATATTTCAAACGTAAAGATATACATTATTTAATCACCAAAATTATTTTTTTGATTAAAATTATACTGCACACGGCACAGTTTTGTGCATTGCCCGTCAGGGCAAACATATCAATAGAAAACACCGGTTGTCAATGAGCAGGGGGCTGTCTCAAAAGGGTATTAGCACGCAGATAACGCAGG
>JAIRMH010000139.1 GCA_031258835.1 Tannerella sp. | reverse complement strand
TTTTTTCATTTGTTCGTGTATGGAAATCCGGAATTTTCATGTATTTTTGCCCCGCAGCACATTTTTACGATTTGGCATTTTAATATCCCGGTTATATATAAACGAAATAAAATTTAAGATCTTGGCACATAAAAAGAAGGATTTACCGATACTGGAAGAAGTGGAAATAACGGATGTGGCAGCCGAAGGTAAAGCTTTGGCCAAAGTAAACGACATGGTTATTTTTGTGCCTTGGGCGGCTCCAGGCGACATAGCAGACATACAACTTACGCGGAAAAGGAGTAGTTATGCCGAAGGACGTGTTGTCAGGTTTCATAAATATTCGGAAGAACGAAGCGCGCCGTTTTGCGAACACTTTACGATTTGCGGCGGCTGTAAATGGCAACATTTACCCTATGAATCACAACTCAGATATAAACAAAAACAAGTCGTCGACAACTTCGTCAGAATCGGAAAAATCGAAATAGACGAATTATGTCCTATCTGCGCTTCCGAACAAACGACGTTCTACCGTAACAAATTGGAGTTTACATTTTCAAACAAACGATGGCTGACACAGGACGAGATGTCTGGCGATATGACATTCAATACTATGGATGGCGTGGGGTTCCATATACCGGGTATGTTCGACAAAGTACTCGACATCCGCAAATGCTGGTTACAAAACGACATATCGAACAAAATACGCTTGTATATAAAAGAATTATGTATCACCTGTAAATATCCGTTTTTCGACCTGCGCGTACAGAACGGCTTCATCCGCACACTTATCGTACGAACTTCATCCAACGGTGAAGTGATGATTATCGTTGTCTTTTTTGATGATGATAAAGAGAAACGGGAATTGCTACTCAATGCCGTGAAAGATCGTTTTCCCGAAATCACATCGCTCATGTATGTTATCAACAGCAAATGCAACGATACGATAACCGACAGGGAAATAGTAGCTTTTTGCGGGAAAGACCACCTTATCGAAGAGATGGAAGGCCTGCAATTCAAAGTAGGCCCCAAATCATTTTATCAGACAAACAGCCGTCAGGCATACAAATTATATTCGATTGTACGCGAGTTTGCCGGCCTGACAGGGAACGAAATTGTCTATGATTTATACACGGGAACAGGAACGATCGCCAATTTTATCGCCCGCCGGTCAAAAAAAGTCGTAGGGATAGAATATGTGCCGGAAGCCATCGAAGACGCCCTATTGAATGCCCAATTGAACAAATTAGACAACGTAGAGTTTTTTGCCGGCGATATGAAAAATCTGCTTACCGCCGGATTCATTGCCCAACACGGACAACCCGATGTCATCATCACCGATCCTCCCCGCGCAGGAATGCACGACGATGTTACCGACACCATCTTGACGGCAGCGCCGGAGCGTATCGTTTACGTCAGTTGTAATCCTGCTACGCAGGCCCGCGACATAAAGAGATTAAACGTCAAATATCGCGTATGTAAGGTGCAGCCTGTCGATATGTTTCCACATACACACCATGTAGAAAACGTCGCGCTACTGAAACAGAAATAAAAAATGAGCTATTCCGGGATAAAAATTCATATACTCTTGTATATAAGCGTGTTATACCTCATGCTTCCGGCTTGTACATCTTCAAAGAAAAAAGATTCGGATAAAATAATCGCCGATCTCTCTCAAATAAAGGATAAGAAAGAAATAACAGCCGTAACCCTCAATACGTCAACATCTTATTTCATATACAAAATGCAGCGGATGGGTTACGAATATGAACTGATAGAAGATTTTGCCGGTTCGCTGGGGGTCGATTTAAATATAAAAGTCGCCGAAAATATAACCCGTCTGGAAGAAATGTTACTGGCCGGCGAAGCCGATATTGTCGCCTATCCCATGCAAATAGATAATACGATGAAAAATAAATACTTGTTTTGCGGAGTGGAACAACAAAATCATCTTGTAATCATACAGCGCGCCAATAAAGGCGATACGGTTATAACCGACGTAACACAACTTATCGGAAAAGAGGTATGGGTAAAAAAGAACTCGCGTTATCATGAACGACTTTTAAATCTTAACGCCGAACTCGGTGGCGGTATCATCATCAAAAATATCGAACGTGATACGATAACGACGGAAGATCTTATCGAAATGGTATCTTCAGGGAAAATACGCTATACGGTGAGCGATAATAATCTCGCACGGCTTAACAGAACTTATTACCGGAACATCAACATAGATATTCCGGTAAGTTTTCCTCAGCGGGCGTCATGGATTGTACGCAAAGAAAGCCCGGAACTGGCGCAGGCCGTCAATGAGTGGGCGGTCGACGTATCAAAAAGTCCTGTTTTAAGAGCGACCGTAAAACGCTATTTCGAACAATCGAAAAACGAAGATATGACAACAGAAGGATTAATCATCAAAAAAGGAGATATATCTCCTTACGACGACCTGTTTCGAAAATATGCCGGAGAAATAAGCTGGGACTGGCGATTACTCGCTTCCATCGCATATCAGGAATCAAGGTTTAATAACAAGTTGGAATCATGGGCGGGAGCAAAAGGACTTATGGGAATCATGCCACGAACCGCCCGTAGCTTAGGGTTCTCCCCCGACAGCCTCGACAATCCAGAAGTGTCTATTATAGCCGGCGTAAAATGCCTAATCGCATTCAGTAAATATTTTACAAATATAAAAGATAGCGCTGAACACATAAAATTTACGTTAGCAGCTTACAACGCAGGAAACGGCCATATAACGGATGCAAGAAAATTAGCGGCGAAATATGGCAGAAACGCCAATATATGGGATGATAACGTAGCCGAATACATCCGGCTTAAAAGCGAACCCGAATATTATAACGATTCGTTATGTAATCACGGCTATCTGCGTGGTACGGAAACATTCAAGTATGTAAAAGAAGTGATCGCAAGATACGAATTTTATAAATCAAAACTCCAATCTTCCCGGAAAAGGGGTGCGGTCGCAAATTAGAAAGCGACAGAATCTTAAAAAAACCGAGATTGGATACTGCCCCATTAAGCGGCGACTGTATTCTTTTATCCGAAAAAAGCGGAATCTACATCTCTATTTTATTATGAACAAGAATGTCAGCATGAGTGTTCAGCGTATCCATCGCAAAATATAGATCCGGAACGGTTTCTTCATAAATATAGTTCATTTTTTCAACCGACGCAACATCAGATTCTTTGTCGAAAAACAATGAATAACACAAGATAACAGCAAAAAAAGTAAATAATAATGGTTTCATGTCTACAATAAATTTACATTCAGCACATAAAGACTATTCCACAATAACAAATTCGGCCCTTGCCTTACATGTCCGTTTCGCATAGTCGTTTAGTATAATGATGCGATTAATTATTAAACGCTGTATGACATAGAATTATTGTATAGTACAAATCTTTTTTTTTAATAATGAGGTGAAGCAATATGGGATGCGTTTACCATGAGAAAGTCATGAAAAATCACAAACCACCGGAACACCCGCAAAGTAATTTTTCATACGTTACATTTTTGATATCAACAGCCCAATACAGTTACCTCGCTTTCTTCGTCAACAGTCCATGAGATCTTTTCGTCCCACGAGAGTTCTTTTGCCTTGGGGCGACGGTCAAAGATCACTAAATAAGCAGGCGCCGAAGCGTCTATCCTGTCGCGATAGCCCTGAATCTGTTCCAAACCCTCTTCACGAACAGCGGCAGGAGTATCATAGTAATAAATGATTTTCACTTCGATGATATAGCGTTTGCCGGCATACTCGACCATCAAATCCATGCGTCCGCGACCGGCGGCATATTCCCT
>JAIRMH010000082.1 GCA_031258835.1 Tannerella sp. | reverse complement strand
TAATGGTCATGTTTATGCAGGCGTTCCGGTATGCTTACGAACCGTTCGTCTTTTCTAAATACAGGGATAGCGACAACAGGGGCGTGTATGCCGTGGCGATGAAATATTTCATTATCTTTTCGCTCCTTATTTTCACGGGCACGGTGTTTTACCTGGATTTGCTGAAACATGTCGTGAAAGAGGCGTATTATGCGGGGCTTGTCGTCGTGCCGCTCGTCATGCTGGGAGAACTGTTTTTCGGTATCTACTACAACCTGTCCGTCTGGTATAAACTGACCGACCGGACGCAGTGGGGCGTCGGTTTCTCCCTGGCGGGATGTGCCGTTACTCTTATCATCATCACGGGATTTGTGCCGCATTACGGGTTCATCGCATGTGCGTGGGCCTCGTTCGCAAGCAATCTGCTGATGATGCTTCTGTCCTACTTCACGGGCCAAAGGAAGTTCCCCGTAAACTACGACCTGCGCTCCGCGCTTACTTACGCGCTGATCGCCGCCGCGTGTTACGTTGCCGGTATGATGCCGCAAATAGATTCGCTGTTTTTAAGGCTCGCATACCGCAGCCTTATTCTGAGTGTTTTTATCGGTATCGTTATCAAGAGGGAGTTTCCTCATGGCAGGCTTCGCACGTTCCTTTGATATAAAAATAAGCTTCGTCGACGGTTCCGTGGAAATTTCCGGGCAGTTGATGTTCTATATCCATCTCCAGGTCGATAATACGGCCGCATTTCTTACAGCGGAAATGGGCATGAGGCTTTACGCATCCGTCGAAGCGAGCATTTTTCTCATCAATCCCGATGCAGGTTGCCGCACCCTGTCTCACGAACAGTTTCAAGGTGTTATATACCGTTGTTTTCGACAGGGTAGGGATTTGTTTCCGCATGATTTCAAATATCTCCTCTGCTGTGGGATGCGTTCGGTTATCCGTCAGATAGCGCATGATAGCAATGCGCTGAACGGAGGGGCGTATGCCATATCCTGATAAATGTTGACTTATACTGTTCATAAACACTGTGACTTTACTGCAAATTTAAATCGGTACAAAAGTATAAAAAATATTGCTGCGGGTGTACGACAAAATTCCACCTTCCATATATTATTTGCAATCTGTAATCTACAATCTCCTTTCAAAACCTTTTTAGAACGGTATGGTATCCGGATTTAGCCCCGAACCGCCGAAATAAGGCATGGAATTAATTGTCTGCATATCGGCGTCGGAAATTTCGAAATCGAACACATCGGCGTTTTCTTTTATACGGGAAGGAGTTACCGATTTTGGCAAAGGCAAAGCGCCATTTTGCAAAACCCACCGGATACACAACTGAGCCACTGATTTGCCATATTTCAGAGCAATTTCCGTCAATACCGGATTATTCAACATTCGACCCATACCAAGCGGACTCCATGCTTGCACAAGTATTTTACTTGTTCTACAGAACGATACTGTCTCCGGTTGCATCTGTCCGGGATGAAATTCGATTTGGTTGATTGCCGGTACAATTTCGGCGCCGTCTAACAATGCGCGAAGATGATGTTCGAGAAAATTGCTCACCCCTATTGATTTAACTCTACCGTCTTTGTAAAGTTTTTCAAATGCACGCCATGTGTCCGAATTGATTTTAGCCCCATCCGCCTTATTCGCGGGCCAATGAATCAGATATAAATCGACATAGTCCAAACCCAAGTCTTTCAAGCTCGTATCGAAAGCTTTCAACGCAGTTTCGTAACCGCGGTTTGTATTCCACAATTTTGTGGTTACGAACAGTTCTTTACGGTCTATCCCTGATTCTCTAATACCTTGTCCCACGCCTTTTTCGTTGTCGTAAGCGGCAGCTGTATCAATGTGGCGGAAACCCGATTCGACGGCATATTTTACGGAATCTGCCGCTACTTTTCCGTCGGGAGTCTGCCATGTCCCAAAACCAATACACGGAATACCGATTCCGTTGTTTAATACAAATGTGTCAGATAATGAATTCATTTCTTTAATATTTTTAAATCTGTTAATTATTCAATTTCAAATACGCTTTAATATCTTTCGATTGTTGTTCGTTAATCACCTTTTCGTTAATCATTGGGTTACAAAATTAGGTATATAAAACCAGGCGGCCAAACAAACACAATGTTATTATTGTTTTAAAAGCAGGCGTTTATATTTTTGACGCACTTATTTATAAGTTCTTTTAATCGTTTCCGAATCTTCCGGCCCCTGTCGAAAGATTATTTTCCGGATAAACGAACGGATGAATCCGGTTCCATATCCGAATAGCTGTATAAATGAAGCAATGAGAGAAAGTCCTGCGATTCGTATGCTTTGAGTCTTCAGCAGAGAATCGAAAAACAGCAGCAGAGCGTAAATAGCGGGGACAGCAAGCGCCCATGCCGAGAGAACGATTGCCGCCACGATTACGGCAATGCTCCCCAATACGAAAAGGGCAGGCAGTGCGTGTACCGGCTTCAACGAATCCGGGTATAATTTATAAAGACCGATACGTGCCTGTCCGAAGATATACACCTGCCGGTAGAAGCGTTTCAGGTCGACGCGGCGTTTGTGGTAAACGAAAGCATCGCGATACAGTTTCGTAGAGAAGCCGGCTTTGTGGATGCGGATGCCAAGTTCTATATCCTCGCCGTACATGTCTTTGAATCCGCCGACCGTTTCATACACAGCGCGCGAAAAGCCCATGTTAAACGTC
>JAIRMH010000062.1 GCA_031258835.1 Tannerella sp. | reverse complement strand
CGTTGCATTGGGCTGTCTGTTTATAAGGAGATGCAGTATAATACGGTACGGGTGGTCGACCTGATTAGCCGTCAACTGGGGATTATCGAACAGGCTTTGCCGGGGTATAGTTTTCAAGTCATAAGCGACCAGGGGACATTTATCAAACAAGCGATCGGCGAAGTGAAGGATAGCGCCGTTTTGGGGATCATACTTGCCGTATTGGTGCTGTTTGTTTTTCTTCGCCGGATCGGTACAACTTTAATCGTCAGCTTGTCGATACCTGTTTCTATCGTGGCGACATTTAACCTCATGTATTTCAATGGATTGACGATCAATGTGATGACTTTGGGCGGGCTGGCATTAGGCGGAGGTATGCTCGTCGATAATGCCATTGTGGTGATAGAAAGCATCTTCCGAAGTCATGAGCGGGGGCTCGGACGCGAAGATTCGATTATCACGGGTACGCACGAAGTGGCGGGAGCTGTGATTGCCTCTACGTTGACGACCATCGTCGTCTTCCTTCCCATTGTATACTTGCACGGCGCTTCTGGAGAGTTGTTTAAAGACCAGGCTTGGACAGTGGCATTTTCGCTGTTATCGTCGTTATTTGTCGCTTTGCTCGTGATACCGATGTTGTATGACAAGTTGTCGGGGCGCAAAAATGTAAAGATCGAAACAAAATCCGTTCAGTTCGGATGGTATAGAAACCTGCTCGCCTCGATTATCCGGCGACGCTGGTTCGTGATCGGTGTCTCTGTGTTGTTGCTGATCGTGACGATACTGCTTTTACCGTTTGTGGGAACGGAGTTTTTGCCGCGTTCCGAGAGTAAAACATTTACCGTTTTGGCGAAACTCCCCGAAGGCACCCGTATCGAACGTACCGATGCCGTAGTCGGCAACTTGGAATATTTGCTCCATACGATAACGGGCGACAGTTTGTGTACCGTATATAGCCATGTCGGTAAAGGATCATCGGAAAACGAAGTGTTTGAAGGGGAACATACGGCGATGATGAAAGTGATACTCCCGGAATCATCTCTCTTATCACCCGCAGAAGTAATGTCGCGTTTTGTGGCTGCCACAGACAATATTGAAGGGCTTGAACTTACATTCAAACAGGATGATAATTCTTTGGGCGCACTTTTCGGAGACGAAGAAGCGCCTATCGTTGTGGAGGTCAAAGGTGAAGATTTGGACGAAATAGCAACGATCACCGACGAAGTCCTGATGAAATTGGAGACGGTTGACGGCATCTATAATGTGAAATCGTCAATGGCGGACGGCGCTCCCGAATTGACGGTGTCGATAGACCGTGTGATGGCGGGTATCAACAATATCGCCGTTTCGACGGTCATAGAGCAATTGCGGCAACAGTTACAGGGACGGGAAGTAGGAAAAATGGATTATAAAGGTGAAATGCGTGATATTATAATAAAGATCCCGGATATCACCGTAAACGAATTGCAGAACCTCGTTATCAAAAACGGCAATCAGGAATTTCGCTTGCATGAGATTGCTACGATAACAAGTTCGTTGGCCCCGAAAGAAATATTCCGTCGTAATCAGAGCCGTATAAATAAGATACTGGCCGATAAGGATGCGGATAAGTCGCTTGATAAGGTCGCCCAACAGATCCGACGGACAGTCGCCGGCTTAGACCTTCCGGTAAATTATTCGATAGTAGTGACGGGAGAAGAAGAAAAACGCCGGGAATCGATGGATAGCCTGATGTTCGCTTTGCTTTTATCTGTCATACTCGTATATATGGTATTGGCTTCGCAGTTTGAATCGTTGCTGCATCCGTTTACAATTCTGTTGACGATACCGCTTGCCCTGGTAGGCGCCGTACTGCTGTTTCTAATTACCGGCATAACGATTAACATAATGGGTGTTATCGGGATCATTATGCTGGCGGGTATAGCGGTCAATAACTCTATCATCTTAGTCGGACGCATCAATCAGCTGAAAACGGTCATGAATCTTACGGAGGCAGTTATACAGGCGGGACAACAACGCATACGTCCTATCATCATGACAAGTCTTACGACGATTCTGGCGTTGTTACCGATGTCGTTTAATATAGGTGAAGGTGCAGCCTTGCGTTCGTCCATGGCGATTGCCGTTATCGGCGGGCTTGTTACATCAACGTTAATGAGCCTCGTCGTCATTCCGTGTGTGTACTATGTATTTGAACAAATGAAAAACAGAGTGAAACGAAAAGGATGAATTTTCTGTTAAATAGAAGAATAACAATCGGTATGTTGTTTATGTCGCTTACCCTGCTGGGGTATGTGTCGTATAAACAGTTACCCGTGGAATTGTTGCCTAATGCAGAACTCCCCGTTCTGTTCGTGTCCGTTAATTCGCAGCAGGAGATGGATCCTTCGTATGTGGAATCGGAGGTGATAATTCCGCTTGAAGGTGCGATAAGCGCTATTGGAGGGGTCGATAAGATACAATCCGAAATAAGCAATCGCCAGTCGTCAATCCGCATTGATTTTAAGGCGAATGTGAACTTTAAGACGACGTCGCTGAGGTTGGAAGAGAAGATGAAAGAAGTATCGTCGTCGCTTCCCGAAGGTTTTGTCGTACGCGTCCAAAAAGTGGACGTGGCGAGGATGAATAATAATTTCATGACGTTACAGGTGCGGGGATCGGGAGGTGTCGACCGTGTACGTAATATAGTAGACGAAGAGATACAGTCGGAACTGGAAAATATTGACGGTGTTGCAGCCGTCAACGTATACGGCGGACGTGAGAAAGCTATCGAGGTGAGACTTGACAAGGAAGCCTGTAAGGCGCTAAACCTTACCACTTCGAGAATTAGCAGTCTGCTGAACAGTAATACGCAGGAAAAAGTATTCGTGGGGAATGTGAAAGAATCCGGCAACCAGTATTTCGTTCATGTCAATTCGTCCTATACGAAAGTGTCCGACCTCGAACAGATCGTCGTGGCGCAAGGCCCGGTATTACTTAAAGATGTAGCGACCGTCTTTTTCGACCTGAAGGAAGAAACATCTTTTAGTCGAGTGAACGGCAAAGAAGCGATATCCGTTTCGCTTGTCAACGACGCGCAGGCGAATCTCATCGAATTGTCGCACCGTACGACGGAGGTTATCGACCGCCTTAACGAACGGCTGAAAATTCAGGATGTCGAGATTGTCGTCGATTCCAACACCGCCGAGACGATGGAAAATAATATCAATCAGATTGTAAACCTTGCGCTTGTCGGAGGACTGCTTGCAATACTGGTGCTCTGGTTTTTCCTTAAAAACATAAGGCTGGTGATCTTCATTGCCTTATCCATGCCGATATCCGTCTATACGGCTTTTAATTTCTTCTATGCGGCAGGAATTACGATAAACAGTCTTACGCTTGTCGGTATGGCGCTGGCTGTCGGAATGTTGCTCGATAACAGCGTCGTTGTGCTTGAAAATATTTACCGGCTGTCGGGCGCCGGCATGTCGCCCGAACGTGCCGTTACACAGGGCACAAAAGAGGTGTGGCGCTCTATTGTCGCGGCGACCCTTACGACGATAACCGTCTTTCTGCCCTTTGTCTTTTCCGACAATTTCCTGATAAAATTAGTAGGAAACAGTATCGGGGTGTCCATCGTATCGACGCTTCTCGTTTCCATGCTGGTAGCGCTGTTGTTTGTGCCGATGACCGCTTACCTGATGCTGCGGCGGAAAAACACCGACAGCGTATTTTATGAAAAAGTGTCGCTTTCCCAACGTCCTGTGCAAATATACCTTGTTCTTCTGAAGACTTGTATGCGTAATTCCGGAGTGACGGTGTTCGGCTCCGTGATATTGCTTTTTGTGACGTTGATCTTATCGCTTACTACAAACGTGCAGCAGAACCGGGAAGTGGACGCCGACCGCTTTAATGTCTATGTCACGATGCGTACGGGCAGCACACTCGAAAGCACGGATAAGGTTGTGCAGGCGCTCGAAGAACGCCTGAATGAAATACCGGAAAAGAAAGATCTAATCTGCCGTATCAATGAAGAAGAGGCGGTGCTGACGCTCGTTTTACAGGAGGATTATCAGAAAATAGGCAAACGTAAGATTGCCGAAATAAAGGCTGATGTACAATCGAAAATGCCGAATGTCGAAGGAACGGAAATATCAGTGTCGGACGCTACGGGAGGACAGAATCGTGGCGGTGAGGTAGGGGGTATGCTTGCATTCATGAGTATGCTGGGGATCGGCGACAATCAGGAACGGGTGATTATAAAAGGCGCCGATTATGAGATGATGCAACTTGTCGCCGAGGATATACGCTATTATCTCGACGAGCAGGATTTCATCCGTAATTCGTGGGTCTCGTATGCACGCCGCCAGCCGGAAGTGCGTCTTAATTTCGATCAGGTTTTGCTCACTTCTTACGAGATAACGCGCGCTAATATCACATCCGGATTAGCCGACCTGAATACGGAATATTCGTCGGGTACGACCTTTGAGGTAGGAAAAGAATCATATGATATCATCATCCGCGACAAGACGCCGGAAGAGGAGGAAGAGGAACAGAAAAAACAGAAAACGATAGATGACCTTGAGACCGTGCAAATCATGAACGCAAACGGCGGTTTGCATAGCCTGCAGGACATAGCGACCGTGAATAGAGCTTTCGGACGCTCGCGTATAACGCGCGTGAATCAGGACAAACAGCTCGAAGTACGCTATAATTTTATACGGAGCGTCGAACAGTCTAAGTCCTTGCTCGAAGGTTATCGCACGGATATAGACCAGCTTATCGCCAATTATAACCTTCCGGCAGGCATTGCCATCGAAGTGATACACGAAGAGGACCTCTTTGCCGAGTTTAAATTCCTTATTATTGCGGCGTTCCTGTTGATATTTATGATATTAGCCTGCGTCTTTGAATCCGTGACAACCCCGTTTGTCCTGCTGTTTTCCATCCCGTTGGCGGCGATCGGCTCGTTATTGGCTTTGTTAATGACGGGAAACAGTCTGCTCAGCGCTAATACGTTGACAGGATTCCTTATTTTGCTGGGCGTCGTGGTGAACAACGGCATAATATTGATAGATTATGCCAATATATTACGCAAACGCGGCTTTCGTCGTGAACGCGCGCTGATTATGGCAGGGCTATCCCGTATACGTCCGATACTTATAACGAGTATAACGACGATCATCGCCATGTTCCCGATGGCCATGGGCGACACCGAATACTCCGGCGCGATAGGCGCTCCCTTTGCCATAACGGTTATCGGCGGGCTTGCGTTCTCGTCGTTGTTGACGCTGGTAATCATCCCTACCGTTTGTATGGGACTGGAAAATACGCTGGTATGGTATCGCACGTTGTCGCGCAAAATAAAAATACTGCATCTCCTGCTTATTCTGGCGGGAACGCTGGGTATATATCTTTATGCCGACGGGTTGTTATGGCAATCATTGTATCTGGTGGCGCTTGTTATTCTTGTTCCCGGTATTACATATTTTGCCCAGACGAGTCTCCGGCGAGCGAAAGCCGACATCGTCGACCCGGACAGAGATATCTATATCGTGATCCGTAATCTTGTGAAAATATACGACCGCACCGGACGCTTTTCGCGTCAGTGGAGCAGTGGCCTGGAACTGAGGAGACGCCTTGGAATCAGTAACGAATATCATTCGCTGAAAGATTTTGTAAATATCAGTTGGCAGTTTGCCCTCTGGGGCTTCGGCATATATTTTACGTATTTCTACATAGAAAGCAAATTGTGGAGTTTCGTCCTGTCTTTTGCGGTTTATTCTACCACTTTATATTTATGGCGTAAAATCAGAACATGGTTGTTTTACCGTTTTAATGGGAGTAACGCCGTGAAATATATGAATCGTATCATCTTTTGGAGTATACCACCCCTCATCTTATACGGGTTGTACGTGAAACTTGAGAATCCGGCGATGACGGCTATCATCGGAGTTTTGTGGGGATCCGGAATCGCTATATATGTCACGTCGCAGTATCTGTACGAGAGAAACATCAATATAGAACGCGTAAGCGGTCGTTTTGCCGGCTTGAGGCGCTCGCTGTTCCGCTTTATAAAAAGCGTTCCGCTTATAGGGAAACGTCGCCGTCCGTTCAAAGCCTTGCGGGGCGTATCTTTCAACATAAAAACCGGAATGTTCGGCTTACTGGGACCCAACGGAGCCGGTAAATCAACGTTTATGCGCATCATCACCGGCATACTGGAGCAAAGCTATGGCAGTATCTGGATTAACGGTCTTGATACGCGCATCTACCGCGAAGAACTGCAGAGCCTGATCGGATTCCTCCCGCAGGAGTTTGGTACCTACGAAAACATGACGTCGTGGGAATTTCTGGATTATCAGGCGATAATGAAGGGGTTGACCGATGAAGCTACGAGAAGCGCACGTATAGCATACGTACTGAAAGCCGTACACATGTATGAATGTAAGGATGATAAAATAGGCTCATTCTCCGGCGGAATGAAGCAGCGAATAGGTATCGCGCTGATATTGCTGCATTTGCCGCGTATCCTTGTCGTCGACGAACCGACGGCAGGCCTTGACCCGCGCGAACGGATACGCTTCCGTAACCTGCTCGTCGAATTAAGTAAAGACCGGATCGTGATATTCTCTACCCATATTATCGAGGATATATCAAGCTCATGTAATCAGGTAGTAGTGATTAATAAAGGCGAACTCAAATATTTCGGCGGGCCGGAGAACATGGTAAATATGGCGATTGGAAAAGTATGGCAGTTCCGTATCGATAAGGAATCGTTTGACAGGAAACTGGATAAATCGTTAGTGGTACATAACATTCAGGACGGTGAGATGATACAGGTGCGTTATCTGTCGATAGAACTGCCTTATTCGGGCGCCGTACGGGTTGAGGCTAACCTCGAAGATGCCTATCTGTGTCTGTTGAAGAATATGTAAGATTGTTTTATTTGAATGATAGATAATATATAGAAAGAGCATATGCGTTTAAAAAATTATACAAAGCTGATAACAAAGGTGGTACGATATAATCTGAAAATTATATTTGCCGGTAAGTTCTTCTGGTTTCTGCTGGCGGCTTTCGCCTTTTTTGCGTTCTTCATGTTCCAGCAGGCATGGAACAGGAGTGAAACAAATGAAGGCTCAATATACAACATGTTGCTGTTCCCCTGTTTACTGCTGATCTTCTATCCTGTTGTGTTCGGCATTCAGAATGATGAAGACAACAGGATACTGGAAATCATCTTCGGTATTCCCAATTATCGTTATAAAATATGGGGCGTCCGCATGTTGATGGTATACGTCGCAAATTATTTCATCATCGTTGTCTTCGCATACGTCGCCCGTATTCTGCTATACCCAGTGAATATATTCGAGATGGCGGCGCAACTTATCTTCCCGATGTTATTTTTCGGCAACCTTGCATTTATGTTTTCCACCGTCACGCGAAGTGGAAACGGTACCGCTGTCATTATGATTATCATTGGATTAGTATTTTTTATTTTTCTTACCGGTTCGGTGGCAATTCGTAATTCATTTTGGAACGTATTTATCAACCCGTTTAACATACCGAATGACATCCATCCCGTGATATGGCGGGATACCATCCTGAAAAGCCGTATATTCCTCCTTGTCGGCGGTATTATATGGCTGATGATAGGTCTGCTGAATCTCCAGAAACGGGAGAAGTTTGTATAGATAGCTGTTGGGGAATATTAAAAGGATGTAGAGTATTGGTAGTTCATAACTTTTTGAAGCAGCTACATGGAAAATCAATAAACTATTTGTATCTTTCATTCGTAAAAAAACGTTTTTCATTTCGTACGCGCTTGGAAATCGCGGAAATTTCATGTAGTTTTGTCAAAAATATTAAGAGAACATGGCAAAAAATGAACATATAACAGTAACTGATTATATATCAGGAATTGAAGTGAATGTGACACCCGAAGAAATTGAAGCAGTTCAGGTATTTTCCCGGCAGTTGGTAGAAGATTACGGCTACCCCCGAGAGCATATACAAACACGCCCGCAACATAGGGTGAAAGTTCGTCCGTCTGATACAAAAAAAGAGTATCCTGTGGATATTGCTGTTTTCCTTGGTGCAATAAAAGATAATGAGGGGCTATATATTGTTGTTGAGTGTAAAAAGAAAAATCGTAAAGACGGCAGAACGCAACTTGAAAACTATTTAACGCTTTCAACTGCGTATCTTGGAGTATGGTTTAATGGCGAAGAAAGATTTTTCTTGCGCAAGTTTGTAAAACCAAATGGCGAAGTAGTTTTTGAGGAAATTCCCAATATTCCAAAATTTGGACAAAGAATAGAAGATATTGGCTTGTACAAAAGGCAGGACTTAAAACCGACGCATAACCTCAAAGCCATATTCAAATCTATTCGTAATCATTTGGCCGCCAACACAGTCGGCGCTACGCGCGACGAAGTTCTGGCACAACAATTGATCAATATAATTTTCTGCAAGATTTATGATGAAAAATATACTGCACCAAACGACATTGTAAGATTCAGAGCGGGCATTGGCGAAAAGCCCAAAGATGTAGAAAAACGAATTTTGGACTTATTCAAAGAAGTAAAAACAAATTTGCCGGAAGTTATTGACAATGAGGATAAAATTACGTTAGATACAAAATCATTGCTGTTTATTGTTGGTGAATTACAAAACTATTCTTTAATGCAAAGCGAGCGTGATGTTGTTGCGGATGCCTTTGAAACATTTATCGGACACGCATTGAAAGGTGGTTTAGGCCAATTTTTCACGCCTCGCAATGTGGTAAAAATGATTGTTGATATTTTACAGCCAACCGAAAACGATAAAATAATAGATCCGGCTTGTGGTAGTGGCGGATTTTTAATAGAATCTTTAAAGTCTGTTTGGAGCAAAATCAATCAAAAATATACGGCTTTGGGTTGGAATGATGTAGAAATGAGCAAAAAGAAAATTGAAGTTGCAGCAAAAAATTTCAGGGGCATCGACAAAGATTATTTTTTGAGCAAAGTAGCCAAGGCGTATATGAATTTAGTCGGGGACGGCACTACCGGAATTTTTTGCGAAGATAGCCTGGAAAGTCCGAAAAATTGGCATTCCGAAACAAAATCAAAAATCGAATTGGGAACATTTGATGTATTACTCACAAATCCACCGTTTGGCTCAACTATCAAAGTTGAAGGCGAAGAGAAATTGAAGCAATTCGATTTAGCTTATCAATGGAAGCGAAACAAATCGTATGGCAAATTTGAAAAGAATCGTATAAAAGAGAAAGAAGCTCCTCAAATCCTGTTCATAGAACGTTGTTTGCAGTTACTAAAAGACGGCGGGAAAATGGCGATTGTTTTACCTGATGGGATTTTTGGGAACGAAACCGAAAGTTATGTACGAAATTGGATTTTGCAAAACGCAAAAATCATCGCAATAATTGACGTGCCATTGGAAACATTTTTACCGCACACAGGAACTAAAACTTCAATTTTAGTATTGCAAAAAGTTGATAAAGACAAAATTCCTGCAAATTACCCAATTTTCTTATCTATTGCGGAATATTGCGGACATGATAGGCGAGGCAAAGAAATTGCAAAAGATGATATTCCCGAAATTGCAAAATACTTTAGCGAGTGGAAAACCAACAATAAAATTGATTTCTAATGGCTGTCAAGATTTTACATATAAATTCAAGCAATATTCAAAACGAACAGCATCAGCGCTTTGATGCTAAATATTATGTGATTGATGATTTCTTTACGTCGTTGAGCAAGAAGCGAAAATTTGCCGTTGCGACGCTTGCCGATTTAAAAGAACAAATTGTAAGTGGCAGTTATATAGACACTTATACAACAAAAGAGCAAGGAATACCGTATTTGCGAGTTGGAGACATTAAACCGTTTTCATTTGACGAAAACGAAGACGATTTTGTGTATGTTAGCCCTGATGTTGACAAGAAAATAAAAATCAGGGAAAATGATATTTTAGTTGCCCGCACACAAGCCACAATCGACAAATTAGGAACAGCAAGTATTGCCGATGTACATAATTCAAATTGGGCGACAAGTCAGCATACAACAAGAATTAGAGTAAATGAAAATAAAATATCGCCGTTCTATCTTTTGGCTTACTTAAATTCAAAATTTTTCAAAGCACAAACAGCTTTGGCAAGTCATGGATCAACAAGGGTTGAATTCACACACTCACAATTAAGCAAAATTCGAGTTTTTATTCCTAAAACAGAGTTGTATGACGATATTATCTGCAAAGTAAAAATTATAATTGAGAATAATAGAACTGCAAACAGCTTAATTGCAGAGGCAAAAGGAATTTTCAAAAAGACAATTTCTTTAAACAATGCAAACACGAAACAATCGTATTTTCAAACTGATTTACAGGAATTAAAAGAGTTTGACATATGGAATGCAACCTGCTATTTGCCATTTTTTGCAGACAATGAGAAGGAATTGAAAACCAAATTTGAAACCGTCGAATTAGGCAAAATTACAGATATTAAAAAAGGCGATGAAGTTGGTAGTTCCAATTATGATATTTATCTGAACAACCAAACAACCGACTACGCCTTTATTCGTACTTCCGATATTGTCAATCACGAAATAGATTTGTTTCCCGATTATTTTATTTCGCAAGACATTTATAAAACAGTAAATCAAGAATTACAGAAAGGGGATATACTTTTTACCAAAGATGGCAAAATAGGACAAACAGCAATCGTAACAGAGGTGGATAAAGCCGTTATAGCTTCGGGTATTGCACGAATTAGAACAAAAAAGAACAATTACAATATTACGTCTGAATTTCTTTTTATCGTACTTTCATCGAAAGAAACAGGTTACAATCCTGCCATTCGCAGAACTGTAATCGGTACGACAATCCCGCATCTGCGGGAAGAACGATTGAAACAGATAGCAATACCCGTTTTAGATAAAGCAATAACAGATGTGATTACGCAAAAAGTAAAGGAAGCGTTTAAATTGAAGGCGAATAGAAAGCTGTTGATTAGCAATGTGTTAGATGAGATAAATGCAGAATATTTGAAATACAAATAAAATGATTACCGCTGATGGCAATTTTCACTGGCGCCTCAAAAAAAGAATTAACCGGCAAAATCCGCGACTATAACATTACAAAATCGTAATGGGTACTTGCAGAGTAAACGTTCGGCCAAGTACATCTTGCGTAGTTGATACGGCAGTATTAGTTTTGCCGCCAAAAAGGTATGTCAAAACAAACAAGCACACACAAATTAAGCGAAACGGAAGGCTTCGCTCATATAGAATCGTATCTGGCAAGCGGCTTACGCCCGTCGGAATATTACCGCAAACACAATCTGTCGGAGTATCAGTTTTATAATTGGCGCAGACGTTATCAGTCAGTTCATCCGGAGTTGTTCGAATCCGGGTCAAAGCCTGCCGT
>JAIRMH010000031.1 GCA_031258835.1 Tannerella sp. | reverse complement strand
CTACGTCCTATACCATAAATATAGGTCAAGGCAATTTCTCCTCTCTTATCCTGCGGCAAATCTACTCCGACTATTCTTATCGCCATAGTATATTTAATTGATATTATTTATAAATTTCGGTAAACACTTAACCCTGACGCTCTTTAAACTTCGGGTTTTTCTTATTAATCACATATAAACGTCCTTTCCTTCTGACAATCTTACAGTCAGGGGTACGCTTTTTCAACGATGCTCTTACTTTCATATCACTTATATTTTTTATTATTTACTTGTTACTTATATCTGAACGCAATCCGACCTTTCGTTAGATCATAGGGCGACATCTCAACTCGCACTTTATCCCCGGGAAGAATCTTGATATAATGCATTCGCATTTTCCCCGATATATGTGCGGTTATCTCATGCCCATTTTCCAATTCAACACGAAACATCGCATTCGACAATGCTTCGACTATTAATCCGTCTTGTTCTATTGCAGCCTGTTTAGCCATATAATTAATTTAAAACTCTCTTCCCACAATTTGCTCCAAATAATCAAACGATGATAATATCTGCGGACCTTCAGGCCGTATTGCGATGCAATGTTCAAAATGGGCGGAACATTTACGGTCTTTCGTGCGAACAGTCCAACCGTCACGTTCAAAAACCACACTTTTATTGCCCTGATTAATCATCGGCTCAATACAGATACACATTCCGTTCCGAAGTAGCGGGCCACATCCCCGGCGGCCATAATTAGGCACTTCCGGCGCTTCATGCATCTTGCGTCCGCAACCATGTCCGACAAGTTCCCTCACGACAGAATAGTTATGCGTCTCGCAATAGTTCTGTACGGTATAGCCGATATCCCCTACCCTGTTACCTGCAATAGCTTGTTCTATACCTTTATAAAGCGATTCTTTAGTCGTACGCAACAATTTTTTAACTTCTTCCGAGACCTCGCCAACACAAAACGTATAAGCCGAATCACCGACAAAGCCGTTAAGTACGGTTCCACAATCTATCGAAATGATATCGCCATCTTTCAGAATAACCTTATCCGAAGGTATGCCGTGAACTACTTGTTCGTTTACCGATGTGCAGATAGAATTGGGGAACCCTCCATATCCAAGAAACGCCGGCGTCGCACCATAGTCGCGAATAAATGTTTCGGCAATTGCATCCAGTTGAAGAGTGGAAACTCCAGGCTTAATATATTTTGCCAGTTCGCCGAGTGTTTTCCCTACAAGTTGATTCGCTTCGTGCATCAACTCTATCTCTTCATCAGTCTTCAGATATATCATAATTTATCAATATGCGGCAACTGCGCCTGAACGTCCTTTTATTCTTCCGGATTTCAACAATCCATCATAATGACGCATCAACAAATGGCTCTCCACTTGTTGAAGAGTATCCAGTATCACACCGACAAGTATCAGCAGGGATGTCCCGCCGAAAAACTGTGCAAACCCCATACTTATACCGGCTAATTGTGCAAATGCCGGCAGAATAGCGACGATTGCAAGGAAAAAGGCTCCCGGTAATGTAATTCTGTCCATGATACTATCTAAAAAATCTTTCGTAGTTTTCCCGGGTTTAACGCCCGGTATAAATCCGTTATTTCTTTTCAAGTCATCAGCCATTTGGGTCGGATTAATCGTAATAGCCGTATAAAAATAAGTAAATAAAATAATCAGTACGGCAAACACAAAATTATACCAAAACCCTGTATTATTCATAAATGCCTGAAAGATTGAACTGGATTCGCCCCCTTGAAACATACCTATTACCGTAATGGGAATAAACATGATCGCCTGCGCAAAAATAATCGGCATCACATTCGCCGCATTCACTTTCAGCGGGATATATTGACGCGCGCCGCCATATTGCTTATTACCTACAATACGTTTTGCATATTGAACGGGCACTTTACGCGTACCCTGTACCAGCATAATAGCGCCTGCAATAACGAATAAAAGGAACAACATTTCGAGGAGAAACATCACCAGACCTCCGGCCTGCTCATTCATACGCGAAGTAAACTCTTCGACAATCGAACGCGGCAAACGATTGATAATACCAATCATTATGATAAATGATATTCCGTTACCAATACCTTTATCCGTAATGCGTTCCCCCAGCCAGAGGACGAACATGCTACCTGCGGCCATAATAATGATAGACGACAAGCGGAACCACAAAGTGGACGGAAGGGATGATGCACCGCTTTGTACCATCTGCATTTCGAGGTTCGTAAGATAAGCAAAACCTTGCACAATGAGGATCGCGACAGTCAGATAACGTGTCATTTGATTAATTTTCCTGCGTCCGCTTTCGCCCTCGCGCTGCATCTTCTGAAATGAAGGAATAACGATCGCCATCAACTGCATCACGATAGAGGCGGATATATAAGGCATAATTCCCAATGCAAAGATAGAAGCGTTGGAAAATGCGCCTCCGGAAAACATATCCAGCAATGCCATCAGACCACCGCGGGTCTGGTTTGCCAGACCCGTCAGATCTTTCGGGTCAACGCCCGGTATAACTACATAAGTTCCGAACAGGTAAATTGTCACGTATAACAAAGTTATAAGGATACGCTTCCGGAGATCCTCTATCTTCCATATATTTTTTACTGTATCAACTACTCTCATGATTGTTTAGAGTTTTTTAGCTGTTCCACCTGTTGCTGTTATCGCTGCCTCAGCCGTTTTTGAAAAAGCATGCGCTTCAACATCAACTTTCGCTGTCAGTTCTCCTTTGGCAAGGACTTTAACAAGTTGGGAAGAAGATATAAAACCTGCTGTTATCAACTCATTCAGACCAATCTTAGAGATGTTTTTTTCTTCGGCCATCTTCTGTAAAGTAGAAAGATTGATAGCTTTATATTCAACACGGTTAATATTTTTGAAGCCAAATTTCGGCACACGGCGTTGCAAAGGCATCTGACCGCCTTCGAAGCCGACTTTGTTTTTATAGCCGGAACGTGCTTTCGCACCCTTATGACCTCTTGTTGATGTGCCGCCAAGTCCGGAACCCGGTCCGCGGCCAATTCTTTTACGGGTTTTAGTAGCTCCTGCTGCGGGTTTTAAATTTGATAAATTCATATCGTATAATTTTTACTCTTAACAATTATTTTTCAACAGAGACTAAATGTCTCACTTTCTTCACCATGCCTTCTATCGAAGGGGTACATTCATATTCTACCGTCTTATGCATTTTTGTCAATCCCAGAGCGTCCAGTGTTCTTTTTTGGTCTTTCGGGCTGCCGATACGGCTTTTTATTTGTGTAATTTTTATTTTTGCCATCGTTCGTCTCCTCCTTTTAACCTTTAAATACCTTTTCCAATGATACGCCTCTGTTTTGAGCCACCATATGCGGACTTCTCATTTCATTAAGGGCAGCGATAGTAGCTTTCACAAGATTGTGAGGATTAGAGGAGCCTTTCGACTTAGCAAGTACGTCTTTAACGCCTACGCTTTCGAGCACGGCGCGCATAGCGCCTCCGGCTTTTACTCCTGTACCCGGCGATGCCGGACGAAGCAGGACTTCCGCTCCGCCAAACTTAGCACTCTGTTCATGAGGGATTGTTCCTTTATGCACAGGTATTTTTACTAAATTTTTCTTAGCGGCCTCTACGCCTTTTTCAACGGCAGTAGTTACTTCGCCCGCTTTTCCCAAACCCCAGCCTATCACGCCATTTTCGTTACCTACCACAACGATTGCGGCAAACGTAAACGTACGTCCGCCTTTCGTCACTTTGGTAACACGGTTGATTGCTACTAATTTATCTTTTAATTCTAAATCATTTGTAGATTTAACTCTGTTATTTATTGCCATTGTCATTAAAATTTAAGTCCGCCGTTACGTGCGGCGTCAGCCAATTCTTTAATTCTCCCATGATACAAATATCCATTACGATCGAATACTACCGCCTGTATACCGGCAGTCTGTGCATTTTTAGCTATTAGTTCTCCAACTTTTGCTGCAAGTTCTTTCTTCGACACTTTGTCGGTTAACTTTAACGAAGAAGCCGCAACAAGCGTTTTGCCATCCACATCATCAATAACTTGTGCATAAATCTGCTTGTTACTTCTGAAAACAGTCAGACGCGGACGTTCGGCCGTTCCGGAAACTTTTCCTCGAATACTTTTCTTAATTTTTAATCTTCTTAAATCTTTCGTTACCATAATTAATCATCTATTTACAAGGCCTTATTTAGCCGCAGATTTACCTGATTTTCTTCTGATCACTTCTCCCACAAACTTAATACCTTTCCCTTTGTAAGGTTCCGGTCTGCGGAACGAACGAATTTTTGCGCAAACTTGTCCGAGCAATTGCTTGTCTGCCGATTCCAAAATGATAAGCGGATTTTTATTACGCTCCGACTTCGTTTCAAGTTTGATTTCTTTCGGCAATTCAAGATATATATTATGCGTATATCCAAGCGAAAGTTCAAGCAGTTGTCCTGTGGCGGAAGCGCGATAACCAACTCCTACCAGTTCAAGTCCTTTTTTGTAACCATCGGATACACCGACTACCATATTATTTATCAATGCACGGTAAAGACCATGAAGAGCGCGGTGACGTCTTTCGTCCGTAGGTCTCTCTACCGTCAACACACCGTCGCTTACATTCACTTTAATATCCGGGTTTACAGCTTGTGAAAGTTCTCCTTTGGGGCCTTTCACGGTAACCACTCCGTCCTTCTGGGTAATTATAACTCCTGCAGGAATCTGTATCGGTAATTTTCCTATTCTTGACATATTTCTTTCCTCCACATTAATAGATAAAACACAACACCTCGCCGCCAATCTTCAATTCGCGCGCTTCCTTATCGGTCATCACGCCTTTTGAAGTGGAAAGAATAGCAATACCCAAACCGTTCAATACACGGGGGATATCTTTATATCCCGTATATTTACGTAACCCCGGACTAGAAACCCGTAAGAGTTTCTTGATAGCATTAACTTTGTTTACCGGATCATACTTCAAGGCTACTTTGATAGTGCCTTGCGGGCCCTCCTCTACAAACTTAAAATTAAGTATGTAGCCTTTGTCATAAAGGATCTTCGTGATCTCTTTCTTCAAATTCGACGCCGGCACTTCTACTATTCTGTGCTGCGCCTTGATTGCATTCCGCAATCTCGTTAAATAATCTGCAATAGGATCTGTCATTTTTTTTATAAATTAAATTGATCCCGCCTTTCGGGACAATATTTAATAAAACACTTAAATTCTCTCTTACCAACTTGCCTTTTTCACTCCGGGAATAAGTCCGCTTGAAGCCATTTCGCGAAATTGGATACGTGAAATGCCGAATTGACGCATATACCCTTTCGGACGACCGGTTATTTTGCAACGGTTGTGTAACCGAACGGGCGAAGCATTTTTAGGCAAAGACTGTAATTCTTCGTATTTGCCTTCCGCTTTCAACTGCGCTCTTTTTAGAGCATACTTAGCTACTAATTTGGCTCTTTTCACTTCGCGAGCCTTCATTGATTCTTTTGCCATATATCTCTTAATTCTTTTTTACGTTCTTAAAGGGCAAACCAAATTCTCTCAACAAGGCGAAACCTTCTTCGTCTGTTTTTGCAGAGGTCACAAAGGTAATATTCATTCCCAATATTTTAGTAATATTATCAATATTTATTTCAGGAAAGATGATTTGTTCCTGTATACCGAGCGTATAATTACCGCGCCCGTCGAGCTTGCTGTCGATGCCTTTGAAGTCGCGAATACGCGGTAAAGCGACGCGTACAAGACGTTCCAGGAACTCATACATTCTTTCATGACGCAACGTCACCATAACACCGATAGGCATTTTACGACGCAGCTTAAAATTTGAAATATCTTTCTTGGAATAAGTAGCTACGGCCTTTTGTCCGGTAATAGTCGTCAATTCGTCTATTGCGACATCAATGATTTTTTTATCTGCCGTAGCCATACCCAATCCCTGATTGATCACAATTTTTTCCAAAACGGGCACCTGCATGACCGACTTATAGCCAAATTCCTTCTTCAGTGCAGGAACGACACGTTCCTTATAATCCTGTTTTAATGTAGCAGTTGTACTCATCACTTCAATTCCTCCCCAGATCTTTTAGCATAACGCACGATTTTACCTTTCTTATCTCCTTTGGCATCCAACCTTCTACGTCCGATGCGCGTCGGTTTTCCCGACTTCGGATCTATTGGATTCAGGTTTGAGATGTGTACGGAAGATTCTTTCGTTTCTCTTCCGCCCTGCGGACTTTTTGCATTAGGCTTCGTATGTTTCGTTACCATGTTTATGCCTTCGACAATGGCGCGCTGTTCTTCAACAAAGACTTTCAGTACACGTCCTGTTTTGCCTTTATCTTCGCCGGTATTTACATAAACGATATCGCCTTTTTTTATGTGTAATTTACTCATAATAACTGTTTACATATTAAAGCACTTCAGGTGCCAATGATACTATTTTCATATTCGTTGCACGCAGTTCGCGGGCTACCGGGCCAAATATACGGCTACCGCGGATTTCACCTGCCTGATTCAGCAATACGCAGGCGTTATCATCGAAACGAATATACGAACCGTCTTGGCGACGTATTTCCTTTTTCGTACGAACGACAACAGCTTTCGATACTGCTCCCTTTTTCATGTCACTCGCCGGAAGAACATTTTTCACGGAAACCACAATAATGTCTCCGACAGACGCATAACGTCTGCGCGTTCCTCCCAATACGCGGATACACAAGGCTTCTTTCGCGCCGCTGTTATCCGCAACTACCAATCTTGTTTCTTGCTGTATCATCTTATTTAGCCCTTTCGATTATTTGAACTAACCGCCATTTTTTTGTTTTACTCAACGGACGCGTTTCCATAATTTTCACCGTGTCACCGATATTACAATCATTTTTCTCATCGTGAGCATGATATTTTTTCGTCTTATTTACGAATTTACCGTAAATAGGGTGTTTTTCTTTCCATTTAACAGCAACCGTGATGCTTTTATCCATCTTATTGCTCAGGACAACACCTGTTCTTTCTTTCCTTAAATTTCTCGTTTCCATCAAGCTCATTAATTATTAGTTTGTTGTTCTCTTTGATGCAATTCCGTTTTCAGGCGGGCGATCGTTCTGCGTAATTGTCCGATTTGTGCAGGATTGTCCAACGGCGAGATACTGTGATTTATCTTCATCTGATTCAGAGAAGCTGTCTCGGCATCAATTTTCTCTTTTAACTCTTTGGTATTAAGACCTTTTACTTCCGCTTTCTTCATAATTCTTACACATTTTCATTTTTAATATCATAATCGCGACGCACCACAAATTTTGTTATAACGGGAAGTTTCTGTGCGGCAAGGCGTAATGCTTCTTTTGCGATGTCAAAGGAAACTCCTTCAATCTCAAATATCATACGTCCCGGCGTCACCGGTGCGACAAAACCTTCCGGGTCGCCTTTTCCCTTACCCATACGTACGTCGGCGGGTTTCTTTGTAATCGGTTTATCCGGAAAGATCCTGAGCCAAACTTGCCCTTGACGTTGCATATATCGTGTCACTGCCACACGGGCTGCTTCGAGTTGACGGCCTGTAAGCCATTTGGTTCCCAACGATTTGATTCCGAACGAACCGAAAGCCAACTGATTGCCACGTTGAGCGAAACCTTTTGCACGGCCTTTCTGCGGCCTTCTGTATTTTACTTTTTTAGGTTGTAACATAACGCTTAATTTTTATGTTTAACGATTCGCCTTTTCTCTATCTCTATCTCTGTCTCTATCGCCTCTTCTTCTCTTAAAAGGCTTATCACCGCGTCCCGAATTTTCGTTTTTACGGCCAAGTTCTTTTGATGATGTAAATGAAGGCGATAAATCTTTTTTACCATACACTTCGCCGCGACAAATCCAAACCTTGATACCCAAAAGGCCTACTTTAGTCAAAGCTTCAGCTAAGGCATAATCTATATCGGCGCGGAACGTATGTAACGGTGTACGTCCTTCTTTATACATTTCGGAACGAGCCATTTCGGCGCCGTTCAAACGACCTGACACCAACACTTTTATTCCTTCCGCTCCCATACGCATCGTTGAAGCTATAGCCATCTTCACTGCACGACGATATGCGATCTTACCTTCCAATTGACGGGCAATGTTATTCGCCACAATCACGGCATCCAGTTCGGGGCGTTTTATTTCAAAAATATTGATCTGAACTTCTTTATCTGTAATCTTTTTAAGTTCTTCCTTCAGTTTGTCAACTTCCGACCCGGCTTTTCCGATAATGATACCAGGACGCGATGTACACACGGTGATGGTAATCAGTTTCAGCGTACGTTCAATTACGATGCGCGACACGCTAGCCTTTGCCAGACGGGCATTCAGATAATTACGAAGTTTGCTGTCTTCCAACAATATGTCGCCATAATTTTTCCCGCCATACCAGTTAGAATCCCAACCGCGAATAATTCCTAAACGATTACTAATCGGATTTACTTTCTGTCCCATCTGCAATTAATTTTGATTTTCATTATAAATTTCAGTATCATCATCATCTTTCACCGCAACATCTTTTGTATCCACAAACAAAGTAACGTGATTCGAACGTTTACGGATCCGGTATCCACGGCCTTGCGGCGCGGGACGCATACGTTTCAATGTAGTAGAACAATCCACGTTTATTGATGTCACATATAATTCTCCACTTTCCGCTTTACGTTCATTCTTTTGCTCCCAATTGGCAATAGCTGAACGCAGCAGTTTTTCCACTTTAGCCGCGGCTTCTTTATTAGAGTATTTCAGAACTCCCAAAGCGCGGAAAACCTCCATTCCACGAACCATGTCTACCACAAGACGCATCTTACGCGGCGAGCTCGGCACATTGCGTAACTTTGCAAAAGATACGCTTTTCAGATCATTTTTTCTTTCCTCTGCTGATATTCTTTTTCTTGCACCCATAGTCTAATAATTTATCTTTTATTACCGGCATGACCACGGAATATACGCGTCGGCGAAAATTCCCCTAATTTATGACCTACCATATTCTCGGTGATAAACACCGGAATGAATTTATTTCCATTATGAACAGCGATCGTATGACCCACGAAATCCGGAGAAATCATAGATGCGCGTGCCCATGTCTTAATTACTGTTTTCTTGCCCGTTTCATTCATTGCTAATACTTTCTTCTCCAGCTTCACATTGATATACGGACCTTTCTTTAACGAACGACTCATAGTTTACTATCAATTAATCGGTTTACTTTTTCCTTCTCTCAATTATATAACGTGAAGAAGATTTCTTCGGCGCTCTTGTTTTCAGTCCTTTAGCATACAAGCCTTTACGTGAACGCGGGTGACCTCCCGACGCACGACCTTCGCCACCACCCATCGGATGGTCAACAGGGTTCATGACAACGCCACGATTGCGTGGACGACGTCCCAGCCATCTCGAACGACCGGCTTTCCCCGATTTTTCAAGTGCATGGTCCGAATTACCCACACTTCCTATAGTCGCTTTACATGTCGCCAATATCTTTCTTGTCTCTCCCGACGGCATTCTTATGATTGCATAAGCGCCTTCCCTTGACGTCAGCTGTGCAAAAACCCCTGCCGAACGTACGAGTTTCGCACCCTGACCCGGACGGAGTTCTATATTGTGAATAATAGTACCAACAGGTATATCCTTTATTGGTATTGCATTTCCTATTTCAGGCGTAGCGTTTCCACCCGACATCACTGTGTGGCCAACTTCCAATCCGTTAGGAGCGACGATATAACTTTTTTCTCCGTCCGCATAATACAACAATGCAATACGAGAGGTACGATTCGGATCATACTCTATCGATTTCACGGTTGCAGGAATGCCATCTTTATTCCTCTTGAAGTCGATAAATCTATATCTACGTTTGTGGCCGCCACCGATATAACGCATCGTCATCTTACCGGTATTATTACGACCTCCCGAACGATTCTTACCTACGACAAGAGATTTTTCCGGCGTACTTGCAGTGATCTTATCAAATGCGCCGATAATTTTGTGTCTTTGCCCCGGGGTTGTGGGCTTCAATTTACGTATTCCCATCTCTATATCAAATATTACTGAAGAAGTCGATTGCATCGCCTTCTTTCAATGTTACTATTGCTTTTTTAAAGGAGTCTTGCCGTCCGGTAATGACTCCTGATCTCGTATACCGCCTCTTCTGCTTACCGGAATAATTCATAGTATTGACGCTGACAACGCTCACATTATACATATCTTCGACGGCTTTCTTTATCTCCAGTTTGTTTGCTCCCGGAGAAACGCGGAAGCCAAAACGATTTGGAGTATTTTTTGTAATGGCCGTCTGTTTTTCCGTTACTATTGGTTTTATAATAATTCCCATACCTGCTACCTCCTTATGATTCTAATTTTTTTTCAATTATAGCTATCGAACTCTCCGTCAGAAGTAAATTTCCCGCATCAAGCACTTTGTATGTATTCAGTTCGGAAACGGTAACAATATCGGCAGAAGTAAGATTACGAGCCGACAAATATATGCTTTTATTGTTTTCCGGTAATACCATAAGGATCTTCTTCCCTTCGAGTTTCAGGTCTTTCACGAAAGTGACAAAATCTTTTGTCTTCGGAGCGTCCATTGCAAAATCTTCTACTACGGTGATTGCATTTTCTTTTGCTTTATAAGAAAGAGCCGACTTACGCGCCAACGCTTTTACTTTCTTATTCAATTTAAAGCTGTAGTCGCGCGGTTTAGGTCCGAACGCACGTCCACCGCCAACCAGCACCGGTGATTTGACATCGCCGCGGCGAGCGCCTCCGCTTCCTTTCTGGCGTATCAATTTGCGTGTACTTCCTGTTATTTCACTTCTCTCTTTCGATTTGTGCGTACCCTGACGACGGTTTGCCAAATGCTGTTTTACATCCAGATAAATAGCATGATCATTCGGTTCAATTCCAAAAACCGCATCATTAAGAATCGCCGTTCTTCCGGTGTCTTCTCCTTTTTTATTTAATACGTTTAGTTCCATATCTTTATACTTCCACTAATAAAATTGAACCTTTTGCGCCGGGCACCGAACCTTTTACCATCAAAAGATTTTGTTCCGGCAACACTTTTATCACCTCCAGATTTTGTACCGTCACACGAACGTTACCCATCTGTCCGGCCATGCGTGTACCTTTGAACACTTTTGCGGGATACGAACAAGCGCCGATACTACCCGGCTTACGTTGCCTGTCGCTCTGACCATGTGTCATTTCTCCTACTCCTCCAAATCCATGACGTTTCATAACGCCCTGAAAACCTTTACCTTTAGATGTTCCTACCACATCAACAAACAAAAAATTGTTCAAGAACTCTGCAGTAATCACATCACCGGGTTTGTACTCTCTATCAAACCCTTTGAACTCGGCCAAGTATCTTTGCGGAGCTACGCCTGCTTTTTTGAAGTGACCTGCTTCGGGCTTCGTCGTATGCTTTTCTTTTTTTTCCTGAAAGCCTAACTGAACCGCCTTATAGCCGTCTTTTTCTTCTGTTTTTATTTGCGTAACAACACAAGGACCTACTTCGATAACAGTGCATGGAAGATTTTTTCCCTCGGCGCTGAATACGGATGTCATTCCGATTTTTTTTCCTAATAATCCTGGCATTTCACTTTATTATTTTAATTTTCACTCATTGCTTATGACCTTACAGCCAATAACTTACACTTTAATCTCAACTTCAACTCCACTCGGCAACTCTAATTTCATAAGCGCATCTACTGTTTTGGGCGTTGAACTGTAAATATCGATCAATCTTTTGTAAGATGACAATTCGAACTGCTCGCGCGATTTCTTATTTACAAAAGTTGAGCGGTTTACCGTAAAAATACGTTTGTGCGTGGGCAGTGGAATTGGCCCGCTTACTGCTGCACCGGTAGCTTTTACGGTCTTAACGATTTTTTCCGACGACCTGTCAACCAGCGAATAATCGTAAGATTTTAATTTAATTCTAATTTTCTGGCTCATATTATTGTTGTTTAATTTATTTAATCAGATCAACGCGTCCCTGCACTTCCGCAAGCGTCTGTCGGGCTATTGATGAAGAAAGTTGTTCGTAATGTGAGAACTGCATGGAAGAGGTAGCGCGACCGGAGGTAATCGTACGCAACACTGTAACATAACCGAAAGTTTCGGCCAAAGGCACTTTCGCCTTAACGATACGTGCACCTGTACGGCTTGATTCCATTCCTTCTATCTGACCGCGACGCTTATTCAGGTCACTGATCACATCGCCCATATTTTCTTCGGGCGTTACCACTTCAATCTTCATAACAGGCTCCATCAAAACAGGACCGGCTTTCACACACGCATTTTTGAAAGCCTGAATAGCGCAAATCTCAAATGACAACTGGTCAGAGTCGACCGGATGAAAAGAACCGTCTTTCAACGTCACTTTCAGTTTATCCAGCGAATATCCGGCAAGTACGCCATTATTCATAGCTTTTGCAAAACCGTTCTGTACGGAAGGAATATATTCTTTCGGCACATTACCGCCCTTCACTTCATCGACAAACTGTAGACGTCCTTCGAAATCGGGGTCGGCAGGTCCGACACTGACAATAATATCCGCAAATTTCCCACGACCGCCGGTCTGTTTTTTATATACTTCGCGCAACTCCACCGTTTGCGTAATGGCTTCTTTATACGATACCAACGGACGTCCCTGATTACATTCAACCTTAAATTCTCGGCGCAAACGGTCGATGATAATTTCAAGGTGAAGCTCGCCCATACCACGGATAATCGTCTGACCGGTTTCGTCGTTCGTCTCGACACGGAACGTTGGGTCTTCTTCCGCCAGTTTCGACAGACCTGTCGCCAACTTATCCATATCCTTCTGCGTTTTAGGCTCTACCGCAATACCTATTACCGGGTCGGGAAATTCCATAGACTCTAATATGATAGGGTTATTTTCTTCGCATAACGTATCACCGGTACGTATATCTTTAAAACCTACTCCCGCACCGATATCGCCGCAGCCGATTTTTTCCATCGGATTCTGCTTGTTCGAATGCATTTGGAACAGGCGGGATATACGTTCTTTTTTACCTGAACGAGTATTAAATACATAAGAACCGGCATTCATTTCGCCTGAATAAACACGGAAGAAACATAATCGGCCTACATATGGATCGGTTGCTATTTTAAATGCCAGTGCCGTAAGTGGTTCTTCGGCAATCGGCTTACGCGTGATGATCCGTTCCGGATCATTCGGGTCATAGCCTTCAATCGCCGACGTATCCGCCGGACTTGGCAGATATAAGCATACAGCGTCGAGTAGCGTTTGTACGCCTTTGTTCTTAAATGATGAGCCGCAAATCATGGGGTTAATCTTCATCGAGATCGTACCCTTACGTATGGCGACGCGTATTTCATCTTCTGTGATTTTTGCAGGATCATCAAAGTATTTTTCCATAAGCGTATCATCACATTCGGCAATTGTTTCGAGCATTTTATCACGCCATTCCTGCGCTTCCGACAGTAAATCGGCAGGTATTTCTTCGACGCTGTATTCGGCGCCCATCGTTTCGTCATGCCAGAAAATTGCTTTCATCGCAATCAAATCGACAACGCCTTTAAATTTTTCCTCCGCGCCGATCGGTATTTGTATCGGACAGGGAAATGCGCCTAACACATCGCGAACTTGACGTACGACTTCAAAAAAGTTTGCGCCGGAACGGTCCATTTTATTTACATAACCGATGCGAGGCACGTTATACTTATCCGCCTGTCGCCATACGGTCTCCGACTGGGGTTCCACGCCTCCTACCGCACAAAACGTAGCGACAGCGCCATCCAGGATACGCAACGAACGTTCTACCTCGACGGTAAAATCAACATGTCCCGGAGTATCTATCAGATTAATCTTAAATTTCTCGTTATTATAGTTCCAATATGTAGTTGTTGCGGCGGAAGTAATCGTGATGCCGCGTTCCTGTTCCTGCTCCATCCAGTCCATTGTAGCAGCTCCGTCGTGCACTTCACCGATCTTATGTGTAAGGCCTGTATAGAAAAGGACTCGTTCGGATGTTGTTGTTTTACCGGCATCGATATGTGCCATGATGCCGATGTTTCTTGTATATTTTAATGTTTCGTCAACTTTACTCATATTTATCATATTAATATTTAAAAGCGGAAATAAGCAAAAGCGCGGTTTGCTTCGGCCATACGATGCATATCTTCTTTCCGTTTGAAAGCGCCGCCTTGCTTATTAAACGCGTCGACAATCTCCGCGCTTAACTTATCCGACATGGATTTGCCACCTCTTTTTCGGGCAAATTCGATTAAATTTTTCATTGAAATGGATTCCTTACGATCCGGACGGATCTCGGTTGGAACCTGAAAGGTTGCTCCACCTACACGGCGAGACTTCACTTCTATTAGAGGAGTAATATTTTCGAGCGCGGTCTTCCATATCTCCAGCGCCGATTTTTCTTCATTGGGTAACTTGGCTTTTACATTCTTCAAAGCGGAATAAAAAATATCAAATGCGACATTTTTCTTGCCATCATACATCAAATGATTCACAAATTTTGTAACTCTTGTATCTCCGTACGCCGGATCCGGAAGAATCTGACGTTTCTTTGGCTTTACTTTTCTCATTTTGTTTCAAAATTTCGTTCTTGTTTTTTGGTTGTTGATTTATTTATTTATTTATTTCTTCAACAGCTACACTAAGCTATTTACTCAACCGTCATATTTTCCAAATCAAATATCCAATAAACTAAAAACAGATTTATAAATTTCTAAATTCTAATATATATAACTCTTTTCTTTCCGACACTAATTATTTTTTCTTAGCAGTCTTAGCAGTCTTAGCGGCAGCTCCCGGTTTGGGCCGTTTTGCGCCGTATTTAGAACGACGTTGCGTACGGCTAGCTACACCGGCTGTATCTAACGTACCACGGACAATGTGATAACGCACGCCGGGCAAATCTTTCACACGACCTCCGCGAACCATCACAATGGAGTGTTCCTGCAAGTTGTGACCTTCTCCCGGAATATAAGAGTTCACCTCTTTATGGTTCGTCAAACGAACGCGGGCTACTTTACGCATGGCTGAGTTAGGTTTTTTCGGCGTTGTCGTATATACGCGGACACATACGCCTCTCCGCTGAGGACAAGCATCCAAAGCCGGAGATTTTCCCTTTACCACCAATCTCTCTCTCCCTTTTCTTACTAATTGTTGAATTGTAGGCATCTTTCTACTTATTTTCTACTTACTTACGCTTATTATAAAATTCACTATTTCCCACTTTTCGGGGGTGCAAAGATACGTTTTTTTTTTTTACGAACAATTTTTTCTCCTTTTTTTTTGCGAAAAAAATAATTATCTGTGAAAACGGGACGTAATAACGACCTTTCCCGGAATGATAAACGATCCATTAAAGATTCAATTTTGAATGAGCCATCCACTTTTTTACGATTCATTCAAATCCTTTTTGTCAGTTCTTCATCAGTTATAATCGTCAATACGGAAAGTCCGTCGGGCGTCATTCCGTTCGAGGGAATGACAAATAGCGACGCAACAATCGTTTCCATCTCATCTGAGGACAGTATTTTCCCAGCCGGGATGGCGGTTGCCTTTGCAAGAGAAAGCGCCATCCTTTCGATTTTTTTGTCGGCCTCGCTTACGCCGCTGTCCATTGCCGCCGCCACAATATCTTTTACTAATTTCGACGGATTCGTACGCGAAACATCCGCCGGCGCTCCATGCACGGCATAACTATTACCTCCCATAGGTACCAGGTCAAAACCTAAAAATCTTATTTCATCTGCTAACGAAGATAGCAACGACGATTCTGAGGCCGTAAACTCAATTATTTCCGGGAACAGGAGTTTCTGTGAAACAGCGCTTCGGCGGATTATATTATTGACATACCTCTCATACAATATACGGACATGTGCGCGATGCTGGTCGATAATAACAAGCCCGGACTTCAACGGGGTGATAATATAACGGTTTTTGTATTGAAAACACGGATTGGAAACATTTGCAAAGATTTCGCCGTCATCTTCTCCGGACGAGAGAACCGATATTGTGTCGTTTTCCGAATACGTCCCAACCGCCGGGAGTTCCGGATTCGGCTGTTTTTTTTCGTCCCTGGAATTTTCATTCGGCAATAACACGGCGTTACGTTCGCTTTCAAACCCTTCATACAACGTCTTCCATTCGTCCGGGAAACGATGTCCGCCGGTTTCGCGAAAAGGATTATAGGCTTTATCGAGCGTCAATTCGGGAGGCCTCATGTTCGCGGAGGCTTCATGCGAAGGATTATAAATGGGAATATCAATTACGCTTTTCACATCAAAGTCTATTGATGGGACGGAGTTTGATTTGGCTAACGTTTCACGCACAGCCGAAAAAATAATCTGCCATATCGGATGTTCATTTTCAAATTTGATTTCCGTTTTCGTCGGATGAATATTCACATCAATAGTCGAAGGATCCACATCAAAGTAAATAAAATAATCCGGCATTTCTCCTGTCGGTATCATTTGCTCATAAGCCTGCATCACCGCCTTATGAAAATAAGGATGGCGCATATACCGCCCGTTGACAAAGAAATATTGCAAGCCGCGTTTTTTTACCGAATCAACGCGTCCCGCAAATCCTCGCACATGTATCAGGGAGGTATCGGCATCTACTGATAATAATTTCTGATTGACATTTTTCCCAAAGATATCGACAATACGCTGTCGCAAACCGCATGTAAGCAATTCATAAACGACAGCATCGTTATGGCGTAGCGTGAAAGATATATCAGGATGTACTAACGCTACACGTTCAAATTCCGTGAGGATATGACGAAACTCCGTTTCATTCGACTTAAGAAATTTACGACGGGCGGGGACATTATAAAAAAGGTTTTTCACGGAGAAGATGCTACCTTCATTACACGCATCCGGCGTGACTGTGTCGAGCGTCGAAGCGGAAATAGACAGACACACGCCGATCTCTCCGCCTTTCGCACGCGTCCGCAACTCCACCTGCGCCACAGCAGCGATAGAAGCTAATGCCTCGCCTCGGAAACCCATTGTCCGGAGCGAAAATAAATCATTGACGGACGATATTTTGGAGGTCGCATGACGTTCAAAAGCCATACGCGCATCCGTTTCAGACATTCCCTTCCCGTCATCAATCACCTGAATAAGCGTACGGCCGGCATCTTTTATATTTACAACTATCATCCCGGCTCCTGCGTCTATGGAATTTTCCATCAATTCTTTTACGACGGACGCCGGACGTTGAATAACCTCTCCGGCAGCAATCTGATTCGCAATATGATCGGGTAATAAATGAATTATATCACTCATACTTTATTATCTCAGGAAATAATACCAGAAAACGACTCCCAACAGTATCATAATAAGAATCAGACGCATATTCTTATACACGCGATTACGAATATCATCGCCCTTATTCTTGCTTTTCTTCAGATGCGTCGTCCCTTCAATAAAACTACCCCTTATCGCTTCTTTATATTGTTCATAATCCGTTTCCTCCACTCCCAATTCCATTTTTACCTGATGGATACGTTTTTCCAAAGCCTCTTTACGGGGATCATAATAAATCGGCTTATGTTCAAACTGGCGAGGTTTGCGTACATTATAAAAATTAAATATTCCCATCGTATATACCGGTTAAATTCGTTGTTTATTTCTCTTTTTATTCCGCTGACAAATCTGTTTCGACCGGCGGCAGCGTCATCTCTTTTACATTGCTTTTATAAAAACGGAAAATATCGTATTTATCTACAGGACGCAAATCCTTGTGCCATGCAAATTTTTTCAGCGTCTTCTGGGCTTCGGTCAATTCCGGCAGCGGAATCGTTTTTCCGACAGGACGATCAATGAATTTCAATTTGGACAGTCTGCCTTCTTCATCCGTCCATATTGATAAGGAAGAACTTTTTAAATAATTTAAAATTTCAATCGTACCGTCTTCTTCCAATGGATAATAGATGGATTCAGCATTACCGTCAACATCAATACGCTCCACATTCTTACCTTTAAAATACGCCTTCAAGTCATTCCCTCCAAGTTGATTAAAACAGTCGGAATTTACATATTGAACGGAGAACGCGGATGTCGGAACATGAACATAATCGATCGCAGTATCAGCCATATAAATGATGATGGAGTCGCCTGATAGCTGCTGATTTTCGCTCCACAGGACAGGGTCTCCGTACATGCGCAGGACAGAATCTTTTGTGCTGAAACGCATCAAATCGCAAATACCCTGAATATCGGAACGGTAAAAACGCACGCCTTTGTATGCACGCAGATATCGCGACATTGAATCGGTGGTAATAAGTTCGAGCGTATCGGCATGGAGAAACAAAGTATCGCCCTGCGAATATTCAAGGGCGCAAGCGCTATCGGTAACAAAAGCATATTCCGTTCTTTCTTCATAATATCCCAGATGGCCGGTCAACGTCATGTTTTGCACTGTATCGTAAAGGATCATATCCCCGAATGCCGTTCCTATGCCATTAGCTCTGTCGTAAATAAGCGAATCGCCGGTTAGTATTTTTTCGCCCGACAAAATATTCGAACGGTCAAGCAGTAAGGATGTATTATCTTGTGTATTATACCATCCACGTGTAGAATAAACCGTCCCGCTGTCGGATTCTATTACGGAAGGTCCCAGTATGGTAGCGATTTTTGTCTCTGCGCTATATTCTAATGTATCGGAATACAATATAAAATTCGGATTCGTCAAGCGCACACTGTCCTTGAAAACGGCAATTTTTGTTCCCGGAGAATATTGACCGTAAAGCGAAACCAGTTCATTTTCCATATCTACGACACGTCCGCCGGCAAAATAATAACATATATTTGTGATACGGTTATAATCAAGGCTGTCGGTATACAAAGTCACTTCGGTGCTATCCTGCTGCACATTGACCATCAACACATTACGACGCATCTGCGCCAATTCAATATTCCCGTCATAAAACAGGTAATCTCCATATACAAATAATGTATCCCCCTGTTCTATGCGGACGCGTCCGAACGCTTCGAGCGAATGGTCGCGTTCATATAAATAAGCGCTGTCGCAATACATAAACGAGCTATCGTGCCGAAAGACAACATTTCCGTTTAATAGCAGGCGTTGATCGTCGATATTCTTGTTGAAATATCGCTCGTCGGCGTGGTCCAGATGAATCTTTGTTTTCTTCACTGTATCCGCAGTATTTTCCTGTGCACAGGCAAAAGAAGAAACGATGCCCGACAAGAATGTCATGATCATATACGTTTTCAGATACTTCATTTCTTAATCCATTCGGGATATTTGAAATCACATTCACGCCAGCCGTCGGCAATGCGTATATACATTGTTTTTTGTTTACTGACAATCCATTCATCAATAATCTCTCCGCGTTTTCTTTCTTCCACCAGCGCTTTCAATGCCTGATAATCATCAGATACATTTGCCTGATGCGCTTTCACGCGCGACTTAAGCCTTACAATGGCTACTACATCTTTATCCGAGTGGTTTTTCATACGAAAAGGTTTGGATATTTCGCCAACTTCCATTTTATCGACAACGACGCCCATTCCCTGTGGAAGCTCCTGCATTTCGAATTTGGAAGTCCCGTAATTCCGGCTTTCCATGTCCTGATTTACCATCAGACCTTTATTGTTTCGCGTATCTTTATCGGCGGAAATATATGTGGCCGCTTCTTCGAATGTCACCTTTCCCTCTTCAATATGGGCATAAAGCGTATCTAACTTGCTTGTGGCTTTTACAATCTCTTGTTCCGACACTTTCGGGCGCAGCAATATATGACGGCTATTCAACCGGTCGCCGCGTTTTTCAATTAGCTGGATGATATGGAAGCCGTATTCCGTTTCAATAACATTCGAAATCCTTTTCGGGTCATTCAGGTTAAATGCGGCATTTGCATATTCGGAGGCCATCTGTATTTTCGACATATATCCGGTTTCACCTCCCCGTATAGCTGATGCCAGATCTTCCGAATAAAGACTCGCCAATGCGGAAAAGGCCGCTTCGCCTTTGTTTATCTGTTCGGTAAACTCCCTTAACCTCGCTTTGATGGCGTCAATATCTTCGATTGGGATCTGCGGTTCCATCGTTATGATTTCGACTTCGACGGTCGAAGGGATCATCGGCAGGCTATCTTTCGAGAGTTGACCGAAAAACTTTCTCACATCGGAAGGCGTCAATTTTATCTCGCCGACGATTTTCTTTTGCATTTCCTCAACTACTTGCTGGTCACGCACAACTCGTTTCTGCTCTTCTTTTATCTGGGATAACTTTTTGCCTCCCATATATTCTTCGAATTTCTCTTTAGAGCCGAATCTGTTGATCGCCATATTAGCCCAACGGTCAACATATCGCAGCACATCACTTTCATCGGCATAGATACTGTCGATTTTCGCCTGGCTAAGGAACAGCTTTTGTACGGCAATCTGCTCCGGGATGAAACAATAGGGATCGCCTTCGAAACGAATGCCTTCACTTTGCATATAAAGACGTTGATTCTCAACATCCGAACGCAGTATAGCTTCATCTCCGATTACCCATATCACTTCGTCTACAACATTCTTTTGCGCTATTACCGGCATTATCATGCAAGCGGAAATAATTGCAATAAACAGTTTTTTCTTTATCATTACACTTCTATTTTTTATTCAGTAATAAACTTAACAGTTCCGTTCTTTACCGCATCGCGGTATAAACTTTCGCCGAACGTATGCAAATAATCAATCTTACGCTTATTCGCCAATGCTTCTTGTATTTGCGGCTTCACATAATCAAATGGAGCTTTACCGCCGATCAGCAATTTATCCGATATATTCAGAAAATAAACATGTGTATCGTCCGATATCTCCAGATGATTATTTATCTTCAAAAACTGGGTGGAATTTGATATATGATATGGAATTTTAGCCATTACTTCATCAAAATTTACCCAGCGATCATAAAAATAATCGTAAATGATGGCATTTTGAATACCATATTTTTCGATTTTCTCCAACGACTCTTCAGAATCGGACATATACCACTTCCTGAGATTTCCTAATCCGGGCGCATCAACAGGGACTTTAATAAACAATCCTCTGATAAGATTTTCGCTTAGGATAAACTGTTGTCCGTTATCCTCATAATATTTCATTTGGTCAGACTCGTTTATCACAGCAGATACTTTATCTCTTATGATCCGTTCCTGATAGCGGTAACGCATCAACGAGCGCCTGTATTCATTTACAAGTTTATCAATTTCGGCCTTATCATCCCCGATATTCTGGTATGCCGCTTCGTCCATAAGCGCATCGATAACCCACTTTTTCATAATCGTCTCCGCCCTTATCAGACTATCGGCAGAAGATATGCCTTTAGGAATCCGACATGCGATCTCCTCTCGTGTAAACATCTTGTCATTAACCTTGACCAACACATCGCCGGACACTTTTTCCGCTCCCGAATTTCCACATGTGGAAAGAAGAAATACACACAGAATCAATGAGAAACTTTGCTTCATCCGTTATCGTTCTTACCGGTTAAGATATTTCTTAATATTCTTAATTATCTTTTTGTTGACTGTCACCGGATATTTTTCATTCAGTTCTTTTATCCACTCCGCCTCAAGTTTTTCCTGTTCTTCGGCGGGATGACGCCACACACGCTTATTACTTATCTCAAATAAGAGTATACCGTCGTAATATTCTTTTACAATCATATTATATTCGGGATAATCTTTTTCCAATTTCTCACGTTCCATTTCCGTCACTATTTCCCGCACGAACAGATCGAATATTTCCCGCATAAAATCAACAGACAGGGTCTTTGCCGAGATCGGTTTCCGGCTAATATAATCTACAAAATCATTTTGCCAAAAATCAATCGTATCCAGCCGTATAAGAGGCTTTGTCATTTCTATTCCGCGATAATAGAACGAAGTATCCGTCGGGAAATATTCATCGGCAAGACGCTGCAGTTCGGCGTAAGCTTCAGGATAAAAAACATATCCGTGACGAACTTTCATTTTTTCATCAAATCCACGATATAAATCAAAATTAAGATCCGAACGTTTCATAAATTCATAGATACTGCTTTCCATTTCTTCGAATGGGATCTCCGCCTTTTTGTCAATCAACTTCAAGATATGAAATCCGTATCGTGTTCGTATCGGTGCGCTTATATCCCCAATATGTTCGAGAGCGAACGCCGCTTCTTCAAACGGCTCTACCATCTCGTCCAGTCCGAAATAAGGCAACACGCCGCCACGCTTTCCGGTGACGGTGTCATTGGAATATTGTTTCGCCAATCCGGAAAAATCTTCACCGGCAAGCGCCAGCCGATAGATAGAATCCGACTTTATCCTTACTTGCTCCACTTCCTCGTCTGTGATATTCGACGATGGAAATGCGCTAAGAATATGCGCTACCTGCACTTTCCCCGGATTGGGGATCTTATGTTCCAGCTTAATCAGGTGAAAACCGAGCATCGAACGCGTTGGCAACGATATTTCACCAGGGTTCATAGAAAACACCTTCCTTTCCAACATTTTTGCCATTTGCAGCGGATAGGCACGTTTTTCGGCAACATAAATTACATCGCTATGCGCCAAATCGTTTACTAACGATTGGCCTACCGAATCAAACGGTTCACCGTTTTTTATACGATTATATGCGTCGAGGGCTTTTTCATATACCGCCACCGTATCTTTCGGCAGAATCTCGCCTCTGGGTAAATAAAACAAGATCTGTTTAAATTCGGGAATAAATTTCATTTGATCATACACAGCGCGTACGACCGAATCTTCGAATGCTTTATCCGAAAGGTAACTTTCCTGCAATTGTTTCACATAATCATTCAATTCTTTTTCAAATTTCGACGCCTTATGAATCGATAACGCTTCGGCATCCGCAACTTTCAACTTATAAATTTTAAATAATTCGAGATAATCCGCAACTGATTTTTTATTATTAAAATCAACCGTATTGCCTTTTTTCGCTATATAGATAAACTCGGAAAGCGGAATTTCTTTTCCTGCTACAGTCATCACTACAGGGTCTTTTTTTTCTTTCGCTTCTACGGTCGTTAACATTAATAACGAGATAAATAACATTCCTATTCTCTTCATAAATCTTTTATTTTAATTTATAATACCAATTAATTTGCTAATTCCGATAAAAATTTGATCCGTACAAGACGTATCTCCTCTTCTGTATAATCACAACCTAACTCTTTAATGGCCTCTTCCAGCGAATCGGTTTCCGATTCTTTAAAATATTGGTAAATATCGTCCACATGATCTTCATCCATCACATCATTAATAAAATAATCAACGTTGATCCGTGTCCCGGAATAAACGATCGTTTCTATTTCGCCCAATAATTCATCAAACTCCAATCCTTTGCTTATCGCAATGTCATCTAATGCCACTTTGCGGTCGATACTCTGTACGATCCACACTTTCAATTTAGATTTATTCGCGACAGTTCGGACGCGCAAATCTTCGGGACGAACGATCTCATTCTCATCAACATATCTTCTTATCACATCCACAAACTCTTTCCCGTAACGTTTGGCTTTCCCCGCCCCGACGCCGGGTATATTTTGCAGTTCCTCGACCGTGACCGGATATGTCGTAGCCATCGCTTCGAGCGACGGATCTTGAAAAATCACATAAGGAGGGAGTTCCAACCTTTTGGACACTTTCTTCCTCAGATCTTTTATTATCGAAAACAACTCCGGGTCGACGGCGCACGAAAATCCGCTATGTACGGGCGTTTCGTCATTGTCTTCATCATCATCAAACTCATGATCTTTCACAATCATAAACGATTCCTGTTTTTTCATAAAAGCCAAACCTTTCTCCGATATTTTCAACAGTCCGTAATTTTCAATATCCTTTTCAATATATCCGGCAATCAACGCCTGACGAATAACCGCTTGCCACAATCTTTCGTCTTCGTCTTCACCGCTTCCGAAAATTTCTAACTGGTCATGTTTATAGGACAAAATATCCGACGATTCACGACCTATCAATACATTAACGATATAATCGGTTTTATATTTTTCTTTCAAGATATTTATTGCATCAAGTACGGTCAACAACAACTCCTTTGCCTCTATTAACTTCCTTGGTCTAAGACAGTTATCACAATTTCCGCAGTTATCTTCCATATATTTTTCTCCGAAATAATGCAACAAAACTTTACGCCGGCAAACGGCAGTTTCGGCATAAGCCGCCGTTTCGAGCAACAATTGCTTACCTATTTCCTGTTCTACGATCGGTTTTCCCTGCAGGAATTTTTCAAGTTTCTGCAAATCTTTATTGGAATAAAAAGCGAGACATTGTCCTTCGCCGCCATCACGTCCGGCACGTCCTGTTTCCTGGTAATATCCTTCGAGGCTTTTAGGTATGTCATAATGAATTACATAACGCACATCCGGCTTATCAATGCCCATTCCAAAAGCAATTGTAGCCACAATGACGTCGATTTCTTCCATCAGGAAGGCATCTTGATTGGCCGACCGCACCTGCGATTCCATTCCTGCATGATAAGCCCGCGCCTTAATACCGTTTGCATGAAGTATCTCGGCAAAATTTTCAACCTCCCTGCGGCTCAGGCAATAGATGATACCGGATTTTCCTTCATTACCTTTTATGAACTTTATGATATCGCGATCGATATCAACAGTTTTAGGCCTTACCTCATAGTACAAATTCGGACGGTTAAACGACGATGAAAAAACCGTCGCCTGCATCATTCCCAGATTTTTTTGTATATCGTGTTGTACTTTAGGCGTCGCCGTTGCCGTTAAGGCAATCAACGGACGTGTTCCGATCTCATTTATTATCGGGCGGATACGGCGGTATTCGGGACGGAAGTCGTGCCCCCATTCCGATATGCAATGCGCTTCATCGACAGCATAAAAGGAGATTTCTATCTGCCTGAGAAATTCGATATTTTCTTCTTTTGTAAGTGATTCGGGGGCAACGTATAGCAGCTTTGTTTTCCCGGACAAGATATCGGATTTCACGTCATCAATAGCAGCTTTGTTCAATGATGAATTTATAAAATGAGCAACGCCGTCTTCTTCGCTAAAATTCCGCATAGCGTCAACCTGATTCTTCATCAGGGCAATCAAAGGAGAAATGACTAACGCCGTTCCTCTCATCAATAAAGCAGGTAACTGATAGCACAGCGATTTACCTCCGCCTGTAGGCATCAATACGAACGTGTCTTTACCTGCAAGAACGTTCTCGATGATCTCCCGCTGGGTTCCTTTAAATTTGTCAAACCCGAAATGTAATTTTAACGCTTCCGTTATTTCATTTTTACTTGTTTTTTTTGCCCGACCGGACTTATTTGTCTTATCCGTTTCCTTAACCGCTCTTTTTTTACCGGCCAATACTTGCACGTCATTTCTTTTTGCAGTTTTTTTAACTGTGCCTGTTTTTTTAACAGCGCTTGTTGCGGTCTCTACCGATTCCGATTTCTTTGCCGAAGATTCATTTTTTGCCATATAGAGAAAGTAATAACTATTATGCTATTTGTAATCTATTAACATCAGCATGTTCAAAATTATCTTTTGCATACTGTAATGTCACGTGTAGTTTTTTTTGCGTCCCCGAAGGCATTTTATACATAGCATCCATCATTATGGCTTCAACAATCGAACGCAATCCGCGCGCTCCCAATTTAAGTTCTATTGATTTATCAACGATAAAGTCGTAGACGTCATTGTCAAATGTAAGTTTTATTTTATCCATATCAAACAGTTTTACGTATTGTTTAATAATAGAGTTCTTAGGCTCGTTGAGAATCCGCCTCAAAGCGTCCCTGTCCAACGGGTCGAGATATGTCAGGATCGGCAAACGTCCGATGATCTCCGGAATCAGCCCAAATGATTTCAGGTCGGCAGGAGTAATATATTTCAACATATTATTCCTGTCTATACCCGACGTATTGCGATTCGCCGTATATCCGACCATACGTGTATTCAGGCGTTGTGCGATTTTTTTCTCAATCCCGTCGAAAGCGCCTCCGCAAATAAACAATATATTTTTCGTATCAACGGCAATCATACGCTGTTCCGGATGCTTACGTCCTCCTTGTGGAGGAACGTTAACGATAGAACCTTCCAGCAATTTCAACAATCCCTGCTGCACCCCTTCGCCACTCACATCGCGGGTAATTGAAGGGTTATCGCTTTTACGCGCGATTTTATCAATCTCGTCGATAAAGACTATTCCCCGTTGTGCCGCGCCGACATCATAATCGGCGGCTTGCAACAATCGTGTCAGGATACTTTCAATATCTTCCCCGACATATCCCGCTTCGGTAAATACCGTTGCGTCAACGATACAAAACGGGACATGCAATTTTCCGGCAATCGTACGTGCGAGCAACGTTTTCCCGGTCCCCGTCGCCCCTACCATGATGATGTTTGACTTCTCTATTTCAACATCATCTTTCGCATCTTTTTGCATCAATCGTTTATAATGATTATAAACGGCGACGGAAAGATAGCGTTTGGCGTCTTCCTGTCCGATCACATATTCATCCAGAAAATGTTTGATATCGCAAGGTTTCGGAAAATCTTTTTCGTCGAGACGGAAAATATTGCCCTCTTTTCGGCGCTTATCGTCCTGCACAATATCATAAGCCTGCGCCGCACAACTATCGCAAATAGCGCCGGAAATACCGGTAACCAATACATTCGTATCTTTACGGGACTTCCCGCAGAAAGAACATTTGTCGTCAGTTCTACCCATAGCTACTTTGTTTTTTTCAACAACACATCGTCAATCATCCCATATTCTTTTGCTTCGGTCGCCGTCATCCAATAATCGCGGTCACTGTCCCGTTCAACATCTTCGTACGATTTCCCCGAATGTATAGAGATAATCTTATACAATTCTTCTTTCACCTTCACAATCTGGCGAACCGTAATTTCCATATCTGCGGCTTGTCCCTGCATTCCTCCCATCGGCTGATGGATCATCACGCGCGAATGTTCCAGGGCAAAACGTTTTTCTTTCGTCCCGGCGACTAATATAATGGAAGCCATTGACGCCGCAATACCGGTACATATCGTAGATATTTTACTGCTTATATATTGCATCGTGTCATAGATGCCCAGTCCGGCATAAACGCTACCTCCCGGCGAATTTATATAAATGGATATATCTTTCCCCGGATCGCTGGTATCCAGATACAAAAGCTGCGCTTGAATAACATTCGCGGTATAATCATCTATCTGCGTCCCCAGAAAAATAATACGATCCATCATCAAACGCGAAAATACATCCATCTGAGCTATATTCAACTGACGCTCTTCTATAATCGTCGGCGAGATATAACTGCCGGTAATACTCGCATAACTATCCAAAGCGTTACCATTCAAACCTAAATGCTTTGTCGCATATTTTCTAAAATCACTCATATTACTGTAATTTATTTAATTTCCAAACATCAGGTGGCATAAACCTTTATTTATCCGCCACTTTCCGTACTATTTCGTCAAATTCCCCGGATGTTATTTCTTTCACCGTCACTGTAATCTTTTCTTTCAGCAAAGAAATAATCTTTTCGTTTAAGATCCTGTTTGTAAAATCATATTCCGTCCCTTCTTTTTTCAAGACATCTTTCGCAACATTTTCTATCACATTATCGGGCATCGACATCATGCCATACTGCATATACTGTATTTTTACAGCACGTTTTACATAATCTTCCAGTTCTTCTTTTTCGACTTTGATATCATTCTCCTTAATCAGCCTATCTTTGGCATAATGATATTTCAGATCTTCAACTATTTTCGGATAATCCTCCTCCAAATACTCTTTTTCCATTTTTTCGTCCGAGAGAAGCATCCAACGTTTCAAGATATCATCGGCAAATACTATATCCTCTACTTTTTTCAATAGGAGCGCGCGTACATCTTTTATAAATAGAGAATTACTTTCCGGCAAAAATTGTTCGGAAAGAGATTCCTTTTCTTTGTCGCGAAACGCCGCTTCGTCTTGCACGGTGCCAGGATCGTAAATACGGTCAAAAAACTCCTGATTAAGTTCAGCCGGCTTATGGCGTATGATTTCTTTTATCTCAAAAGTAAAATCATTCTTTAAATCTTTCACTTTTTCTATGTCCATCATGAAGAATTGAGCAAGATTTTTCTCCTCACCCTCATATGCCTGATAAGGGTTAAAAACGATTTTACCGTTCAACTCTGCGCCGATAAGTTTTTTTTGTTCCGTTTCATTCTTTATATAAGAAGGCATGAGCATAACTTGTTCAACAAAGATGCCGCCTGTTTTCGGCTCGCCATTCTCCAATTCCGTAATATCGCCCTTAACAAGATCGTCCATTCCTTCGACTTTATCAACCTTATCGTATGAGCCAAAATCTTTGCGATACGATTCCATTCGTTTATCAAGCAGTTCATCGTCGATGGCAATCTTATAAAAGGTAAGTTTATCTTCTTTCGTCAGTTCGAAATCAATATCCGGCGATAAAGCGACATCAAAATAAAATTCAAAATTTTCGTCCTTATCGAAATCGATAAGTCTTTGTTCGTTTTCATTCGGTATGGGTTCGCCTATAACTTTAATATTATTATCTCGGATATACGCATATAGATTTTCCCTGACCAATTTATTCACTTCTTCGGCCAAGGCTTGCTTGCCATAGAGTTTTTTTACAATACTAAGGGGTACCATACCTTTCCGAAATCCGGGCATATTTGCTTGCCGGCGCAATTTGTACAGATTTTTATCTAAAGATTCTGCGTAATCATTTTTTTCAATCTCTACCTTTAATACGCCACTCGCGGCATCGTTGTTTTTAAGAGAAACATTCATTCTGTCTTGCTTATTAATTAATTAATTCGTACTCTTTCTGAAAAATTAGGACGCAAAAATAATAAAAATATTTCATGCTCTATCTTTATCTCTGAAATTTTTATTGACAAAGATAGCGGATATGATTAAATTTACAACTAATATGCCGCCGCAACAAGCAATATAAAATGCCAGCCATTCATTCGCCGGTTTGTATATGAAATAGACGATAACCGTGGCTATAAATATGAATACGATAATATATAACAATACGCGCAAAACTTTTTTCTTGTCCATTTTTTTATTGATTTATCTGCGAAGATAATGCTTTTATATTGTTTTGTTTGATTTAAGAGAAAAAATTGCGATATTTGCACCGCTTTTTGAAGAAATTAACCATTAAAACAATGAATATATGACTAAAAGCGCATTACAAATCGCACGGGCAAAGTATACGCCCAAAGTTCCGGACGCTTTAAAAGGAAATATTAAAGCGGTAGAAGGAAAATACACCCAATCGGTTGCAGATCAGGAGGAAATAAAGCATCTGTTTCCTAATACTTACGGCATGCCGATCGTTACGTTCGAGAAAAGTAACGAGAAAAAACAGTTGCCGGCTATCCATGCCGGAGTGATCCTCTCCGGAGGGCAAGCGCCCGGAGGACATAACGTGATCGCCGGGATTTTTGACGGATTGAAAG
>JAIRMH010000311.1 GCA_031258835.1 Tannerella sp. | reverse complement strand
TTTCCCCAACCCTGAATATCGTTACGCTTAACACAGACAATACGGAGGTAAACTTCTCTACCGTTATCAATGATCTTAACGCTGTTTACAATACCATGAACGTAGCGTGGCAACAGGGAGCACAGTTTGTGCTGAATATTGCTTTTGATGATGAAGATCTCAAAAAAATTAATGGAAATGATGAAGATGAAAAACTAACCACAATAAACCGTATCCTTGTAACATTAAGAAGCCAGCCGGATTACAGGCCGAATCAATATTACATGTTTATTGTGCCGGGACTGGCAACAGCAGGGTTTGCGCCACCTAATCTTACAGATAACTGTTTTTTTGTCAAGTCTTCTTTTTATAACGATGGCAATGAAGTTGCGCCGGCACACGAGTTGGGACACTGCAACGGACTGGATGAATTTGCAGTAGATATAGGAGCCGCCGTAAGGGAAAAAGCTATTGATGCACCCATGCAGTATCGAAGTACGAATGTAATGGGGTACTCGCGTTCGAGCAGCAGGCATTTGAAAGATTTTTTCTCGTGGCAAATCCCGGTAATCAGAAAACGGATTAATGAACAGCTAAATAAAAAATGACATGAAAAAAACAGTATTTATTTCTATCGCACTGTCGGTTGCCTGCCTGTTGCAGGCGCAACAAACGGATATAAGAAAACGGTTTGTGGCTACATCCGAAAAAGAGATGTATGCATTGTGTGAATTGATGATAGACAGTACCATCCGGACAAAAACCGACTGTTCGTATTTGTACACGCATGAAAATGAACGTTTTGGGATGTCTCTTTTGTATTTAAAAAGGATTGACAATACGGATACGCTGATGATGTTTGTTCAAAATTGCGGTTTTTCAATACACAGCAATCCTAATTACTGTACTAACGGTTACTTTCCTCATATCTCATATTGTATGCCTGTCGCTTTTTACGCGCGATTTTTAGATTATTTGGGAAAACTGAGAAAAAGTAAAAATTATTACGAAAAAGACTATTCTTTCGAGCCTTTGTACAGCATACGGGATATATTAAAGGAGCAGTACGAATCGGGCAAGCTAAGTAAGAAAGACAGCGACAGGGCGCTGGCGCTCATAGAAGAAATTTCTCTGGTAGATATAAAAGAAGGTGATTCCTTTAGCTTTATCCTTTGGAATTTTGACCGCTATATGACGGATAAAATAAGAAAAGCGTTAGTGCATGCGATTGACAATCCTTTCTATTCCTCCGACTGGTTAGATTCATATATGAGCCTGCAGGATACGGCCTGTATTGATACGACCGGTATTCCGGCCAACATCAGTCCAAGATGGAAGAAGCAATTCACGCCTGAAGAATTAGAGGTATATGAAAAAGAATTGCCTTTATTTGACAGGCTGCAAAAATTCCTTATATATGAAAGAAAGGGCAGAGAAAAATATAACGGACTGTCTGCCGGGCAGGCATATTTGCAAGAAAGAAGGGATCAGTTTAACAGAAAAGGCTACATGCATATCAACGACATTGCCGAGTATGCCCATAAGAAGCAGGATGAAGTGTTGATTAAGCATTTAAAAGCGTTTAAAGAAAAACATCCCGATTATCCGTTGAAATATTTTTAATGAGAGGAATACAAAAATATTCAGTACTGGCTTCACTCTTGCTAAGTATACTTTACTAAACCATCTTCAATCCCTGTGTGCAAATATTACCTGATTGCCCGACATGATGTGATGACGATGGAGTATGCCGTAGAACGTCGCAGGAAAGGTTTCGCGAAGCGGTATGCAAGTCTCAACCTGCTGTTGGACATCGACAAAACGCTCACGGGTGGCAGCGGCGTGGGCGACATACGCAGCGGCGAAGAACGCGCCGCCTTCGACGTGGATTACGTCCTCGACCCTAATATTCCGGCAAAGCCGCCTGTCGCCGACGACGGCGAAGACCCGATCAGGGATGCTAACGGCAACTACATCTTCACAAAAGGCGAAAACGGCAAATATCAACTCGTCTTAACCGACAGTGAAGGCAATGAACATACCCTAGAAACCGATGAAATACCGGCAACCATACAGGATGCCCGCGGGAATATTTATCAGGTTGGCGAGAGCGGAGAAATAAATGCAATGAACATCCAGCATGACATGGATGAAGTAATTATACAGGGTTTATCCGACAATTACGAAGTAGTAATTAATGACGAAACGGAAAAAACGACAACCGATAAAAAACTGAAACTTGTATATGAAAACCAGATACTGAATATGCAATTAAGGAAAAGCAATGGCGATTCCATCAAAACAGGAAATATTCAGTGGCAAATAACAGAAAACAAAAAAACGAACGTCTCGGATTCTATCTTGACAAAAGAAATCACAGTAAAGGACAAAGACATTACCATTGTGATCTACGAAAAAATCCCGACGGAAAAAGGTAAAGAGAAGAAAGCGAAAATTGCAGAATTTACATTTGTCCCGCGGCAATCTCCGTATGTAACGCTTTCTGCGCTATCCAACTATGATGGCGAATTTGGCTTTGATGACGGCGAAGACTTCAATGACAATTCGACGCCCAAGTTACAGATGCAATATGATACTGTTCACGTGGCGGATAAAGATAATAAAACCAAAATACTGTATGTCCCCTGGTTGACACTGGTACAGGGGCAAACCGCCAACTTACAGGTAAAAATGTCGGAAGAAATAGAAGGGGACAGTATATATTGTGAAGCACCAAGAGAACTGAATGTAATATACAATGAAAATCAAAAACGACTGACAGTTATAAATACAGCATTGAATAATAGCTTTAAGACCCCTGCATATATTAGCATTTACCGAAATGACAAGTATGGATTACAGAAAAAAATGTTAATTGGCAAGTGTGCAGTAATAAGCAGACAACCGTTTAATCCGATTAAAGTGCAAATTGTTTATTTTGCTTCTGATACCATCAAGCCCCAAAATAATATTGATGCAACAAGGCTTCAGACGTTATTAAATTCCAATTCAATGAATCAGTCTTTTACCGGATTTACTGTATTACCCGATGCTATAAAAATAAAAGACACTTTGAATAGCATTACCAAGGCAGATTTTATTAATGCCTACAAAGCCATACTAAGGATATGTGCTCGTAAAGGTATGGTATTTACAGAAAATAAACATCCAACAACAGTCTATATTGTAATGACGGAATTACAGTTCACGAAATCAGAGAACAACGGTATAACTATAGAACGCGGAGGAGGTGTTATGAATAATAGTAACCTTGCAATAATGTGGACTATAAGCAGGTCAAATGAAGATAAGGAAAAACTGATTATCCATGAAATTGGTCATACATTAGGCTTATCAGACGTATTTAATGATAAAACTTTGGGAAATCCTTCGCAAAGTTTCTCCCGGTATAATTATATGGATTATAATGTAACGAGAAAAATGTTTTTCAGGACACAAATAGAAACCATTATTGACAATTTAAATACAACTATTCCATGAAAAAAATAATTACTCTTATTTTCAGTATTTTGCTATTGAACAACAGTACATTTGCACAAAAAACAATTGAAGAAGTGAATTATTTATTAGATACACAGCCTTACTTCGGTTTCAGAATAGATTATAAATCGAATTTTGTATTGCCGGATAGTGTTAAGCAAAAACTATTGATAGCATTAAATGGAAGATTGACTTTGCATTTGCAAGACAGTTTGCTTACTCTCACCTCTGCACAAAAAGAGATGTTTCTGGAACAAAGCAAACAGAAGTGTAAAGAAGACAGTATTTGTATGGATCAAACATATCGAGATATTGTAGAGGAAGTAAACCGGCAAAACAATCATTTTTTCACGAGCCAACCTGTTAGTGGAGAACTCGTTTTAGCTGCCGGCAATTGGAATATCAAAGAAGCAATACCGTTGTTGGAAAATGCAATAGAAAATAAAAGATACAGTCAAATATCAGTGTTAATGGCATTGGCAAAATTGGGTAACGATTCTATCAAACAAATTTTGATGGAAAAATATACATTGTCCCATGTGCTAAAAACTACTCTATTAGATACAGTCAATAATAAAGTTCACATCTATGATGAATTAAAACAGGCGTGGACACTCAGAGAAGGAATAGAAACTGCAATGTATTTGAAAAGCAAAGAAATGCTATTAAATATATTAGACTTAATGTACATAAAAGGTATTACCGGAATTAGTATTGGGCCGGACAATATCCATATACCCTATGTTGCTAATATATTGTGGAATATTGAAATGTACAATTATTTTAGAATGTTTCCAAATTATGATGTATTTGAGAATATATGCATGGACTACGCTGATACCATATGGGATTTAAGCATCAAAGACAGACTCGATAAAAAAGAGGAAAAAAAATTGGAAATGCTATTATCAACGGAATACCGTACCATGATAAGAAACGAAATGCGAAAGTGGGTGATTGAGAATGTGAATTTTGAAAATATGCAACAATGAACTTCCTGAAATACAAGCCGACGAACGAAGACATGATCGCCTCGGCCAAGTTTATGACGCCCGGCGCAAGCGACGAAATATTCGTTCGCATCCTGTCGTCGGGCGACGGCTTCGCTCCCGAAAAGGTGCATTTTGTCACAGACAAAGGAAAGGATTACAATGGCGTTTACGACGAAGAGAAGAGGGGGATGGACGCTTACGCTTGTCGGAGGAGAGGCAGACGACGGACAGCATCTGTACGCCGTCATGGAAACGGCCTCCGGTGAGTATGCCACGCTGGCACGGCTGAACATCTACACTTACACGCCCAAATCCATTAACGTCAAACTCATTTCCGTCAATGGCTTTACCAGCAGTTTTACGAAGGAAAGCGTATCGCAGGAACTGAACGCCATTTTTCGACAGTTCACACATACCGATAAAAATGTCCGGCGAAATTTAGAATGAAGATAAACATGAAAAATTCGAGTCTTCCAAGCGCATGGAATACTCAAATTTTTTGTGTAACGAAGCAGGGGAAATAAAAAGTCTATTCTTCCACTTTTTGGCAAGTAAATTCCAATGTCTCGATGGCCTTTTTTAGTTTATCTTCGGCAGTTTTGGCCGGATCGTACTTGATGGTTACTTGTTTTTTATCCAAATTCACTGTCAAGTCTTTGACGCCTTTTTCCCATGAGATATGCCTTTCGATTTTGGCTTTGCAGTTTTCGCAAGTCATATTTACGGAGAAGGTTACCTCTTTTGTTTTTTTCTTCTTGTCGGTATTTTTAACCTGAGCTGCAAGCCCGAAGAAAAACGCACACATTGTTACTGGCAATACAATTAATCTAAAAATTTTCATTTTAACGATATTTTTTAAGTGAATATTCTATTCTTCATCATGTACAACATGCAGTATTTTTGAAACGTTAGGGGCGGCGTTATATTCGCTGTTTCCGGCCTGGCTCGCGGTGATTGTGGCATAATCGTCGTAGTGTATCCCTTCGTACACCAATTCCAGGGTATTGCCGGTTATACGGACGAAACGGTGGTCGGTATAGAAAGTCACCGGCAATCCGGACGACGCGGTAGCTTCAAGCGTCAATACTCCTACGTTGTAGTTAAGGGAGGTGACGCTCAACTCAAACGTGATCGTTTGATTCTTTTTATTGGGGTCGTTATCTTCGTTGATAATCAAGTTCCGCTTGATGGCGGGCGCTTCGAAATAACGATCGTTTCCCGATTGGGTCGCCGTAATTGTAATCATTCCTTTTTTGTGTAGCGTGACGGTTTCGCCACTGATAGAAGCCACGGAGAGGTCGCTACTTGCAAAAACCACCGGTAATCCGGACGACGCGGTTGCCGTTAGTTCAAAACTGCCTTCGCTTAAATTGTGAGGCAACAGGGGGTCGAATGTGATGGTTTGTTCCGACCGGGTATTGTCGCCGCCTCCACAAGCGGCAAACAATATTGCAATGAAGAATGTTGAGAATAATTGTTTCATAGAATTATGAGTTATGAATTACAGGTTATGATTTCTTTATCAAGGCAATTTGCCGATTCTCCACCGTATGCCGGCGTAAATCTTGCGTCCGATAATCGGTCCCCAGACCAGCGAAGAATCGAAATCCTGTCCGAAAGGTAAATCGGCGTTCAGTATCGGGTTTTCTTGTTTGAAATCGAGGATATTTTCAGCGCCGATATAGATGTCGAACCTTTTGGTGTTTTTTGTTATTTGGGCGAAATATACCGGAAATGATTCGGAATGTCGCGTTTCGGAATTATATCCGTTCAAGCCGGGAATACGGGATGGACCGTTTATCTGCGCCGTAAAATCGAACACCCATTTTCGCAGCTTAGTTGCATAAGCCAAATTTATCAGGCCGCGATAACGGGAGGTCAAAGGCGCTTCTTTAGTATAATGAACGTCGTTATCGGAATAGGTGATTTCCGCATTGTTGTAACGGAATGCGGCGAAAATGTCAAAGCCTTTGAACGGCGAGGCGGATGCGTCGATTTGCCATACATCGGCTTTCGAGATGCCTTGCAGATTATAGAAAAACACCATGTTACGGTCGCGTTCGATGTCGATTACCGCCTGATTCTCGAATTGGGTATGGAAATAATCAAGGCTGAGAGTCAGCGTTTTTTCTCCGCCGACGGGGATATAAGCGCTGATATTTCCACCGTAGTTCCAAGCTCGCTCGATGTCTAAAGCGTCGATTGCATCGACGTCTAATTTCCGCGAAGTAGCCAATAGCCCAATGTTGTCGGCGATAGCATTGGGCGAACGGTATCCCTTTCCTATGGAGGCGCGAAACACTAATTCCTCCAGAACGTTGTAACGGACGTTGACGCGTGGGGTGAACAGCCATCCGAAACGGCTGTTATAGTCTTCGCGAACTCCGGCGACAAAAGTGAATTTATCTTTATAGGAATAGGTATATTCGGCAAATGCACCCGGAATAGCTTCGCTACGGTCGATTGCAGTGCGGGGTGTTACGCTGTAGAACAACGCGTCCTCAAACAGGATTTTATAGTTGTCATAAGCAAAACTTACACCTGTGGTGTAGCGGTGAGCGTCGCCGAATCCGGAGCTGAACAGGATATTCGTGTAAAAAGACCTTTGCTTGCCGTCGTAGGTTTTTCGTCCGTAAATCAGGTTCTCGTCGGAATAGTTGAACGAACTGATGATCCCGATGCTCTGTTCTTCTCTTTCGCCGACGGCGAATCCGGTTTTGTTTTCCACCGTGAACCCTTTGTTGCGGATAGTCGTTTTATACAGTTCGCCGTGGTCGTCGTTGTCGGTGATAGTGTGGAGATGTTCGTCCTGTCCTGCGTTGCGCGAGTCGTACAGGAAGCGGATGCCCGTGCGCGACTGTACGCCATCTTCGTTCAAGTAGAACCAGCGATTATACAAGTTGACGAATTTCGATTGTGGCATATCCATGAACGTGTCGTCGTTATAGTCGTGCGTGTCGGTCTCGGCTGAACCATGTACGAGCAGACCTGTCCACCAGTTGTTGGCCACTTTGCTCGCCGACGTGATATTGGCCTCGTAACGTCCGAGATGATCGGCAAAGAGGTTAATAAACAGCGGCTCTGTGAAGTTCGGTTTTTTCATTTCGAGATTTATTTGTCCCGAAATCGATTCGTAACCGTTCACTACCGACGACGCGCCTTTGGATATTTGTATAGATTCCATCCAACTGCCCGGGACGTAACTCCATCCGAAAGTAGAGAACTGCCCTCGGTGGGTTGGTATATTTTCCGTCAATAATTGGCTGTACAATCCCGACAAACCGAGCAATTGAACTTGTTTGGCGCCGGATATTGCATCGGTGAATCCGACAGTGACGGTTGCGCTATTCTCAAAACTCTCCGAGAGATTACAGCAAGCCATTTTTGTCAAGCCGGTTTTGGTAATCAACTCCGTTTTGCCGATCGACAAGCGGGAGAGAACGACTCCGTCCCGGCTTTTTTCGACGACCACTTCATCCAGGTGAACACCTTCCGCGAGGATGAACTCCAAAGGACTGTTCGCCTCTGTTACGAGCAAACTGTCGGTATTATATCCAATCAGACCGGCGAAGAGATAAGCGCCGTCACCGGCTTTCCGTGTGATTTGAAAAGCTCCGTTTTCATCGGCGATCGCGCCGTTGCTGCTTTTGGGGAAATAGACATTGGCGCCGACGAGCGGCGTTTTTTTTCCATTCTCTACCGTGTAAACATGTCCTTTCAGTATTTGTGCGTTTATCCGATCAGCAGAAAACAACAACAATATGATACACGAGATATGATACGCGATCGTTCTTTTCATGATTTTCCTCTCCTTTGGTTTTTAGTTTGCAATTGAGCCATATCCCGGGTTAGGGGTGAGGTTTTGATTTTTATCAATTTCCTCGCTCGGGACGGGCAACAGCGCCTTGTATGACGCCCACTGTTTATCAGGGAAGGCGCCTAAGACGGCGTCGATACGTCCCGTACGCGCAAGGTCCCACCAACGGTGCCCTTCTTCGAGAAACAATTCGTGCCGGCGTTCATTTTCTATGGCGTGTAACGTCTCCTCTTTCGACAACGTCTCCGGCAATGCCTCCAGACCGGCGCGGTCGCGGATAGCGTTCACATCGGCGATCGCTCCGTCGGCTCCTGTTAACTTCCCTTGCTGCGCTCGCGCCTCCGCCCGAATCAGATACTGTTCCGACAGCCGCAACAACACGAGGTCTTCGGCGGCGCCGGCGGAAGACGCCGAATTGCGTTTATATTTCCAGCTATGATAATAAGCGCCTTCGTTCTTCAGCCATTTTTTTGCACGCAAATCGCTTTCTTCAAATGAGTTCACCAAATCGTTGGTCAGCCTCAAATAATTTGCATTCAAACAGTAGACGGCAAAGTAAGTTCTGTCCACATACGAGGGTATTGATGCGCTCGACGATGCGCTGAAAATAGCTTCTTTGCTTGTCCGGAGGAACACATTGTCTAAATTCGGGTCTAGTTCGTAACCCGAAGTGCGGATCACCTCGTCGGCTTTCGCTTCGGCGTTCACCCATTCTTTATGGTAGAGATACGTGCGCGCAAGCAGCGCCGAAGCCGCAGCCTTAGTAACCCGCGTATGGGAATTTTCGCTTGCCGCCAAAGCTGTTTCGGCGTATTTCAAATCGTCAATAATACCCTCCGGTTCGGCGATGATTGTCTCTTTCGATTCGCGGGGTTGCAGTGTCGTATTCAAAATGTCGGCGGACTTTACCCATGGCACATCGCCAAACAAATTCACCAAAACAAAATACCCGTACGCCCTGAAATATTTGGCTTCGCCGATATGCTCCCGTTGCTCCTCTTCCGAAAATACCGACGTCGCCGATAGCTGTTCAATCAATTCGTTGCACAGCAGGAGCGATTGGTACGGATATTGCCAGAGATATCCGATGTAAGTATCGGTAGGGGTATAAGTGTTATATCGCAACGGGTCGAAACTTGTGCTGGTATGATACGCATCATCCGCAATCACCGAGACGAAAAGCGGTATATATTCATACATACGGTTATCAAAAAGATTCTGAGCATACAAGCCGTTGACGGCGGTTCGTGCGTTAATGGGATCTGAAAAAACATCTTCGCGAGTGACGATGTTACTTGGCAAATCAACGTCCAACAGTTTGTCGCACGATGATGTATAAGACAATATAAAGAGTAAACCTGTCGTATAAAATATATGATTAAAATACTTCATAAAATTGTTAATTTTTAAATCATTAATAATTAAAACCCCAGCGTTATTCCGGCAGTTACCGTCCTAAAAGGAGGAATAGACGTTTTTGATTCCGGGTTCCACTGGTCGAATTTCGAAATCAACCATAGATTTTCACCCCGCACATACAATCTTACGCTCCTTGCTTTTATTTTGTCGGTAAGCGATTTGGGCAGCTTGTAGGATAAGGCTACATTTTTCAGGTTGATATACGAAGCGTCGGAATAAAATGCGTCCGATTCGGTGTAGTAGTAATAGTAAGCGTAGCCGATATCCGACGAGGTGGTTGTGGTCAGACCCGGACGTGAGGCGTTAGGATTTTCGGGCGTCCAATAATCGGTCGCATATTGCCGGGGTATATTTTTTCCGACATACCCAAGCGGATAGTAATATGTTTTCAGATATCCTTCTTCGAACGGTCGTCGCTCGAAATAGAAGAATACATCTAACTGCAGGTCTCGATACCGGAATGAATTATGCAAGCCACCATAGTAATCGGCGTCGGTATCGTGGAGGAACTGTTTATCGTCGGCAGCCCTAATTTTGTTATCTTTATTAACATCTTCTACCATAGGAACGCCGTTTTCGGGATTGATGCCGGTGTATTTGTATCCCCAGGTAATGTTTTTCGATTCGCCGACTTTATACGTTGTAGCATACGAAGAAAACTCTATATCCGGGAACTCTTTTATCACATTATTGTTCGGCAAAGTAAAGGTAAGGGTCGTCAACCACTGGAAGTTTTTCGATCTCACATTTGTCGAGATCAATTCGAGTTCGATACCTTTATTTTCGATGATAATTCCCGGAATGTTATCGCTATATCCTCCAATTCCGGCTTGAGAGGCCAACGGTCGGGCGTCTATCAACGAATACGACCGGTGGAGGTAGAACGCCGAACTCAACTGCACGCGATTATTTAAGACTGCCAGGTCGAGCAGTATTTCCGATTTACGCGTCTTTTCCCAAGTGAAATCGGGATTCGATACTCTAAGCAGATACAATCCTGCATTTCCCTCGTAGGGATATGTCGACGACTCGTAGGCATTGATAAACTGAAAGTCCGCAACATGATCGTTGCCCGTAACGCCATGGCTTAATTTCAATTTTCCATAATTTAGGAATCCGAGGTTTTCACGTACAAGCGCTTCGTTCGAAAATATCCATGCCCCGGCTAACGACCAAAAGTTGCCATAACGATTCTTTCGCTCGAAGATCGACGAACCGTCGCGCCTTACTATCCCACTGAACAGATATTTGCCGGTAATGTCGTAGCTTGCACGAAAATATGCCGAAGCGCGTTTCACCGTTAAGTCTTCACTGCTTACGCTATATCTTACATTGGCGGCGCTGAAATTGCGGAACATGGATTCGGAAGCAAAATCGCGGAGTTCCAAGTCCTCGCTTGCCGAGCTATTGACCTGATATGTTGCACCGAGCAGCGCAGTCAGCGTTCCGCCGCCGATATCCACGACATAGTTAAGACGCGGCTCTGCGATAAATATATCCGCAAAACCGTCGCCCGCAAGCACACGATTACGGTATGAGTTGGTGGCATAAGGATTCAAATAATTTTGACTGTAAGTTTCAAATTGATCGGCTGTATTTTTTGTATAACCGAAATCGAGTATCGCATCGAAACCCGGCAAAAACCGGTAATGCGTCTGCAAATTGGTAATCAACGAAGTGTTTTTGTTAGACGTAACGACATATTTGTATCGTAAGGGGTTCGATACGCTGCTGTTGAGCCAGTAGAGCGAGCCGTCGTCGTTGTATGTCGGCTGATTGGGCGCGTTAACTAATGTAGCGTCGGGATCTATGCCACGCGATTTCGAGTTGAAGGTATTGAAGGCAAACGATGCGGTGAGTTCCAATTTATCGTTTAATGAGCGATGATTGACAAGCAATTTTGTTCCTAATCGTTTTGTTTTGTCGTCGGGTTCGGCCAGTAAAACATTTCCGGTTTCATAATAGTCTGCATTGATATAAAACGAGGTTTGTTTATTTCCGCCCGACAAACTCGCCTGCCCCGAATATACTTTCCCTGTTTGTCCGACGAATGTTTTTTGCCAGTCGGTGTGGTACTTATCGCCCCAAATCAGGAGGTCGTAAGCGTTTGCTTCAGTAGGCTTGCCGGCGGCAAGTCCAAGCTGGGCGTCGGCCTCGAACGCTTTCCTTCTTATATCGAGATATTCTTCTGTTGAAAGGAAATCGTACCAGTCGGTAACTCCTGTAATTCCGGCGCTTGCGGAAGCTGAAAGGCGCAATTTCGATTCGGTTATCTTCTTCGTTTTGATAACCACCACGCCGTTAGCGCCTTTACTGCCATAGATGGCTGTGGCGTCGGCGTCTTTCAGGATATCGATACTTTCGATCGTCGAGGAGTTCAACATGTTCAAGAGGCTTGATTGTCCGCTCGCCCACGTGAAACCTGACGGCAACGGTACGCCGTCGATAATCACCAGAGGTTCGGACAATTTTTCGTCCATATTACTGCTCCCCCTGATTTTGATTTTGCCGTTTTCTATTTCTACGCCGCTTACGCGTCCTTTAAGGGCGTTCACCGTATTGACGCTCTGTTCCAACTCGATAACGTCGGAATTGACTTTCCCGAATGTGCCTGTTTGCGATGCTACGGCAGAAGTCGTTTTGTTGAAAGCGCTTTTCGGCGATGCGTTGTCGAGATAGGAATACGGTGGAACCTCTATCATTTCGATTGTTTGCGGATGGCTGATGTCGGCAACAGCTACCTGCAGTAACTGATATCCGGGATACGCAACGTCCAACGTCGGCGTAGCCTCGACAACGGGAAGCGTAAATTCACCGTTTTCGTCGCTTGTCATCCAATGCGAAGAATTTTCTTTTATCTCTTTTATCAAGACGCCAACCAATGGCTGTCCCGTATTTTTATCCCGCACAACGCCCCTTACGGTATGATTTGTTTTCGTCCCGGTATCCCGCGCATAAATTTCCCCGCCGACATTTATAATGATTCCGAAGAATAGGAAGAGGAGGGGAAATATAAATTTTTTATTTGATTTGTGTAATCTAAAAATGTTATGTACTTTTACCATCGTAATTTTTTTGTTAATAAGAAAGCACAGCTAAACGCCCGTCTCAAAGGTTTTATACTGTGCTTTCATTTTTTTGTTATGAATATAGATGTCTTGATACAGGAATACCCTGTGTTCAGTCTTCCAGAGTGCTTTTCGTCGTTATCAAGATGACGCCGTTCGCTCCGCGCGAGCCATAGATGGCCGTGGCGTCGGAATCTCTTAAGACGTCGATACGTTCGATATCAGCCGTACTAAGGCTTGCCAGAGGACCTATTTCTCCCACCGCACCGATATCTAAGGGTGAGATGCTTTGATTGATAAACGGCACGCCGTCGATAACAATCAAAGGCTCGGTGTTCGTAGGAGTAGGAGCGCCGCCGCCGCAACATGCGTGTCCGCCGCCACTATCATCGCTGAGGGTATTCACCCCTCGAATGTTTATGGACGAGTTAGACCCCGGCAATCCGGAGGTTCTGGTCAAAGCAAGTCCCGCAACCCGACCTTGCAGAATTTCCTGAAGGTTTGTTCCGGGATATTGTTCCAGCGTTTCCCTTGTGATAGTGCTTACGGTTCCGGTAGCTTTTCTTTTCGAGGTTTTGCCATAACCGATAACTACTACATCCACCAACTCTTTCGGATCTTCTTCCAATACGATAGTCAGGATTTCGGATTCATCATTATTTAAATTGATTTCTTGTTGTTTGAATCCCAGATAACTAACGGTAATTTTATTGCCCGCATTTTTTTTGTTGATAGTTAATTCTCCGTTTGCATCGGTGACAAGTCCCTGTTTTTTTCCGTAAGTGACGACTGCGCCCGATACAGGTTCGCCCTTTTTATCCGTCACTTTCACTTTTACATCAATGCTTTGTGCGCTAAGCCCGCCGATCGAAAGCAGCAGACTTAAAATCAAAGCTGAAAATTTAGTCTTCTTCATAACTTCTCTTTTTGTTATTAATAATTATAATTGGAAGCAATCAGGTTCACGTTGTTTTTCCTGATGTTTTCAGCAAGACTTTCTTCCGTCAAAACGTCCTTGTTATATGCAACGGCTACTGCATTTGTTTTTTCGTTGACGGTGAAACCCAAAACTCCTTTCAGCTCTTTCAGGCTGTTTTCCAAGACGTTCGCCCTGTCTCCTATTTGCTCGGCTTTAAAAGATGCATACCGCACTTTTTCGCTTTCCCATGAACGGGTAACCGTGTAGTCGAATTTTTTGAAATAGTTTTTAAACTCTTGCGAGCTTACTTTTGCCGCATCGTATTCCACCTGCACTTCTTTCGTTTCCGGGTCGGCGCTTACATTTAATATTCCCGCTTCGGCCGAGAGGTTCTTTTTCACCTTGTTGGCGCACCCTCCGCAATGGATGTCGTTTGCTTTGAAGGAGACTTTTCTTACGATCGGGTCGCCGTCGTTATAGGCTTCCGCCGTATGCTTAACCGCTACGATAGCTTCTTTCAACTGTTCGGGCGTCACTTTTTGATCGTCGTAGGTGATTCCTACCACTTTCGTTTCCAGATTTACTTCAAAATTAGAAACGCCGTCTACAGCTGTTACGGCTTTTTTAATTTTTCCTGCGCAGCCTCCGCAATGCATGCTCTCGGCTCTGAACTTTACAACTTTATCGTTTGCCTGAATAAACGTTATTCCCAACGCAAACAATACCACAATTAATAACTTCTTTGATCTCATTTCTTTAAAAATTTAGATTAATACTATATATAAAAAACGCAAATAAACAATCTTTTTAAAACGTGGTTTTTTTGTATCAATACACGTTTCCGGTCGACCGGAAGATGTGCAGTTTCTTCAATTCGTTTTCCACACAACCGGAAACGGCATGAATCTAATTCTACCATATCATTCCGGATGCTTCATTTTTGCCCGGCAAAGGTAAGCCCTTTTTATAGCGTCCGCAATCCCATATATATGGGATTTTTTCTGTCAATACTACTACTTTTAGCTACTCGGCGTAACGTTTTTTTTGTCCTGACGGCTTTTGGGGTTGCGCTTACCCTTCGTACTTTTATTAGAGGCAAATATCATGCCATACGAAATATGATGTTTGATATCATGCTTATTATTAGCTAATTATGTATTTTTTGAAAATCTGAAAAAGGCTAAAACACCCTACATTTTCGTAAGAAAAGGCGGCGTTATTTACATAAATGTATGATATTTCTCTTTGCTATCTTCCCCATAATTGTCTGGTTAGTAAATAATACCTCAATCTCTTTCGCGTTCATTGTCAACCGGATTACTTCGTGCCGCGCGCAGTATAAAACATCGACGGGTAAACATCAGAGGGGAATGACATGGGGTGTGCCGTGCCCGTCGATCATTTCCACTTGAATGTCGTACAACCGTTCTATGTTTTCGCGTGTGACGATTTCCCTGTCGCCGCATGCAAAGATGCGTCCTTCCTTCAACATCATGAAACGATCTGCATAACGGATTGCCATATTGATGTCATGTATGGACATGACGATCGTCAGTCCGCGGGCAGACAGCGACTTTAACAGTTGCATCACTTCCATTTGATGGCGCATATCCAGGTTGGCCGTAGGTTCGTCCAGAAGAAGAATATTGGTTTTCTGGGCGAGCGCTCTGGCAATCATGACGGTCTGTTGCTGGCCTCCGCTCAGTTCATGCATGTATCGCATGGACAGGTGTTCGATGCCGAGTTGCCGGAGCACGCAGGCTACTTCTTCGAAATCCCTGCCGGAAGGTTTCCAGCGGATGTAGGGTGTTCTGCCCGCCAGCGCCGTATCGAATACGGTCATCTGACGGTTTCCTTTTTCCGTCTGGGGAATGTATGCGACGGTTCGCGCCAGCTGAGCAGGCGAATATTTTACGGAGGGCAGACCGTTTATTAGGATACATCCTTTTTGCGGTTTCAGTATGTTGCAAAAACATTTGATGAGGGTACTTTTGCCGGAACCGTTCGCCCCGACAATCGCCACGAAATCACCGGCGCCAATATGTCCGCTGATGTCCTGCAAAACGGGATGATGCGGACGATAGCCAAAGTCGATATGTCTGATAACAATCATTCGGAACGTAGCGTCGGGACGGGTTTGAAACTGTCGGGCGAAATCAATTCGCGAAAAACGGATTTGCCCAGAAACATCTCCAGAATCTCGTCCGCCTTCTCTTCCATCACCACGTCGGCAAATGATTCGGGATACAGTGTTTTGCCGATGAACCAGCTGTCGATAAGCGCAATATCGTAGTTTGCCGCGTAGCTGTTGTAGGTGAGCAGCGTATATACGCGATTCGTTTGCACGGCAGCGAGGCCGGCCAGCAGTCCGCCTGGGTTCAGATCTTCCCTTGCGAGGTCAAGCCCCGACTCGTCAATAAAAATCACGTCCGGATTCCAGAGCAGCAACTGCTCCGTGTTGATATAGGCGCCTGCAAGCGAAGAGGTATGCGTCCTGTCCATTTTGCCGGCTATGTTTGCGGCGTTGACAAAGGCGAAGGGCGGATAGTCGGGATGAGTGGACGTGATATTTCTCGTTCGCCCGTGCGCAATGCCTCCTATGTAGGCAGAGGGTTTGCCGCTTTCGGCGATGTTCGCAGTACGTTTGTGCAGGTCGCGTATCGTGTTGCGGATGTATGCAACCAGCGAATCTGCCCTCTCTTCCCGATGCAGTATTTTGCCGAGCAGTTCCAGTGAGGCATAAAGCTGTTCGATAGCTGTGCCCATTTCGGGATATTCGAGTACGACTACCGGAATCCCTGTTTTGCCCTGCAGGGCGTCGGCGTCGGCAGCAGAAGCGTATGTCATGAAAATGACATCGGGATGCGTATTCACGATCAGTTCGGCATCACCTCCTCTCGGCCCGATGAGCGGCAGTTTCAGCAATTCGGGATAAGCCCTCATGTAAGGCCTGTCGTCGCCGCCCTTTTCTACCTGTTCAATCCCGACAACCCTGTCCGTTACGCCCATATACGCAAGCAGTCGAAGCGCGCCGGGACGTACTCCTGCTATCCGCTCGATTCTGTCGGGCAGGATTACTTCCCGCCCCTGCATGTCTTTCACTGTGCCTGCCTGCATACTCCTCTCGCGACTTTGCGAGTGACAGGACGTCAGAAGCAGAGCAACCATCAATATACCAAATCCGTATTTGTTCATAGTCATAAAAAATTTACGGCAAAAGTAACACGTTTTTTGATATATGTGCTATTCGCATGAAAAAACATTGTTATATTTGCGCCTGCAATACGCGTATTAGTGATACGATTACAGACAAGGAATGAGCAAGCAAATTGTGGGAGAATATAAGAAGTATATTCGCAGGAGGGTAATATTTATTATCCTTCTCGCGATACTGCTGGTAGTAGCGGCAATGCTGTCGACAGTGTCGGGTTCGGCCGATATTCGTCCGTCGGATATTATCCGCCTGTTTAAGGGCGAAGGGACTGATTTTGTATACCTGGTTGTGTGGAATATACGCATGCCCCGAGTCATTGGCGCCATACTGGCAGGGATGGCGCTGGCTGTATCGGGCACCGTCATTCAGAGTTTGCTGCGCAATCCGCTGGCATCTCCCTATACGTTGGGCATATCCGGTTCGGCAGCGTTCGGAGCGGCGTTTGCCATTATGACGTTCGGCGCGGGCAGCGTCGGCGGTTCGAGCGACCTCGCCGCGATCAGCAATCCTTATACAGTCGCTTTTTCCGCTTTTGTGTGGAGTCTGGCGGGTGTGGGCGTGATATTTCTGCTGTCGCGGTACAGAGGAGCAACGCCCGAAGTAATCATTCTATCGGGGATTGTTGTTTCGTCATTGTTTGGGGCCGGCATTTCGGCCATACAATATTTTGCGGGCAGTGTGCAGCTTGCATCCATTGTGTTCTGGAGTTTCGGCGATTTGGGACGGGCGTCGTGGGACAATCTGTGTATACTGGGCGCGCTGCTCGTCCCGGCTCTGTTTTTTTTCGGATGGCATGTGTGGACATACAGAGCTATGCAGTCGGGCGACGAGCATGCGCAAAGTCTGGGCGTGAAAGTGCAGTCGGTCAGACTGGGCGGACTGGTCACGGCCGCTTTGCTGACGTCGGTTGTTGTGTCGTTCTACGGCGTGATTGCTTTCGTTGGGCTGGTGGTACCTCACATTATCCGGCGGATAATCGGTCATGACGAGCAGTTTCTGCTGCCTGCGTCGGCTGTATTCGGCGGATTTTTCCTGCTTTTGTCGGATACTTTGGCGCGCACGATCATTGCCCCGACAGTTCTTCCCGTTGGGATACTGACCTCTTTCATAGGCGCCCCCCTGTTTTTGTTTCTCCTTGTCCGCGGTTTTGCAGGGAGGTCGAATCGTATACATTGAAGATGAAAAAGATAACATTTACTCCGATAGGAAAGGTAACAGCAAATCCTGCGTATGATTACGATACGCCTTTGCATCAACTGAAAAGCGAATCCAGCCGCCTGCTGATATTTCCGCCTTATGCGGATGCTTTGCTTAATATCAACGAGTGCAGGTATATAGACGTGATTTTTTGGTTTGATCGCCTGCAGGGAGAAACAGTTCCGCTTACGGGAAAAACTTCTTCGGGCATGGAACGGGGCGTGTTTGCTTCGCGTATTCCCCGACGTCCGAACCTCATCGGCGTGACAACCGTCAAGCTACTGGAAGTGAACGGCAACGAACTGACCGTTGAAGGCCTTGACGCACTCGACGGCACGCCCATACTCGATATCAAACGTGCCGACGGTACGCCGTCTGTCCGTGAAATATAGGATTATGATCCCTTAACCGCCCTGTATACATCCTGCAGAGGGATGCCTTTTTCCCGCGCAATGCGGCGGGCATCTTCGTATTCGACGGAGATGCGGACGCCGTCGCCCTCGCCGTAGAGCGTTTCTTTCGCCCTGATTTCGCCGTAGGGCGTGGACACCGTAACGGCTTTTCGCGGGAGACATATCCGTTCGACGCGATATTTCCGCAGGCCAATGGTTGATGTTTCGGAAAACAGGATCTGCTCTGCTGCGGCAATATCAGCCTCGTCGCAGAGCACGCTGATTCGCGTAGCCGGTCGGCATTTTTTCATATATACCGGCGAAAAAAATACATCCCGCGCGCCGGCCTCCAGAAGTCGTTCCATCACGTAGCCGAGTATTTCCGGCGTCGTGTCATCGATGTTTGTCTCGATGACCGTCACCGTATCCTGCTGTTCCGGCGTTTTTTCGACGACAGGCTCGCCTTGTACAATCCTTAGCAAATTAGGGATGGAAAAATCTTTCGTACCCGAGCCGTAGCCTGTCTTGACAATCTTCATTTCCGGCATCGGGCCGAAACTCTCCGCCACTTCTGCGATGATAGCTGCGCCGGTAGGCGTCATCAACTCGCCGTCGACGTCTAACTGCTTGAATCCTGCGCCTCTGGCTGCCAGCACTTCCGTCACAGCGGGAACAGGTACGGGAATCGTTCCGTGCTGACATTCGACAAAACCGTGTCCGTCGTGCAAAATGGAAGCGCATATTTTGTCCGGTGCAAGCATATCTATGCAAATGGCCGTCCCTACAATGTCGATAATCGAATCGACGGCTCCGACTTCGTGGAAATGCACTTCGTCCGGCGTCGAACCGTGTATTTTAGCTTCTGCTATGGCCAACCTTATAAAAATACGCTTCGCCAAATACTTTGCTTTGGCGGAAATGCCACTTTTGTCGATGATATGTGTAATATCGGCCATTGTCCGGTGGGCATGCAGGTGCGTATGGTGGTGATGATTAAAGAGATGCATTCCTTTGTGAGAATGGGAATGCGCCTGTTTTTTCACAATCACATCCACATGTTTGGCGCCGATACCGTGTTTCGAGACCTCCGACAATTTGAGTTCCCAGCCGTCCATGTGGAGTTTTTCCAGTTCACCGGTGAGCAGTTCAAAGTCTACTCCCAAGTCGAGCAGGGCGGAAAGCGTCATGTCGCCGCTGATGCCTGCAAAACAGTCGAAATAAAGGATGTTCATATTATTTTTTTAATCATTTCAGGCTTGTTAATTGAATTGCTGAGATTGGCAACAATACTGCTAATACAGTCTCTTTGTGCAACCAGCTGCTTAGACTTAGAAAGAACGGTGTATCGGAAACTTTCCCTTCCAATTTGCTGGAAAACGCATTTAAAAAGGCTTCGTGGAAAGGTGCATTTCTGTTATTGGAAGCATCTTCCGGGAAACTTTCAAATCGTGTGATCAAAGTTTTTATTACTTCGATAGATATTTTTTCTTTAATTCTATTGTCAAGCGCCATAGTCAATCATTTCTTCTTCAAGTGAAATATTGTTTCCGAATAGGCGGTTTTATCTTTTTCCGTTCGGTTGAGTACCGGTCGTTTGAACTGATTTACGATTTTCATTCCGGCTTTTTCGGCAATACCAGGATACATGTTGTATTTGTCGTTTGCCACAAGGAATATGTTGTAATCGTCAACCAGAAACCGCTTGCAATTGTTCAGAACATTCGAAATTCCCAGTATGTAATTCGATTGCGCTTCTTTTGTCTGTCTCTTGCAAAGCGGTCCTATTTCCAGATCGTCCTGTCTTTCGAAGCCGAATAAATCGTAGGCGTAGGCGTGCTGTTCGTGATAGTCAATCAGTCCCACATAGGGAGGCGATGAAAATATACCTTTTATTTTTTTGTTCTCAATAAGTTGTCCGAACGCAGGATTTTTCTTTCCGACTTGTTCGAGAATATCAATATTCCGGCTGTCGCCGGTCAGACAAATCTGAAAAGTATCTGTTCTTAGCCTGTCAAATTGCTGCAAACGGCTGATGGTGTCCATAGAATAGGTTTTCCACCATTTCATTATAGAAAACAGCGGTTTACATATTTTGCCGTGTTTGCGGCAATAATACGTCGTTGTTACAGGTTCCAGCAGTGTAGCTAAATCGGCATGGGTCGTAGCGCGGCAACTGCGAATTGTCCGGCTCAAAATTATGCTGATAATCTTTTTATTTGTGATATTTCCGATTTTCTTGATTTCGTTAAAAACAAAATCAATTTCATTCCGAATATGCTGTGAATACCATTTATCCAAAAAAGTTTCATTTTTCTCTTGCCGCAATTGAATGTTATATTCATTTACTAAACGATTGTAGATGGGTAAAAACAGTTTTTCCTTTTCGGTTGCATATTCGGTTTCGTTTATTTCGCCCTTCCTCAAGCGATATTTATAATCAGGCACCGGGAAATATTGATTGTTGAAAACGTACAGTTCCCGTAACAGTTTTTCTTCAAATTCAATCGCTTTTGAATTTGCAATAAAGTTGGCTAATCGGCGAGTAATCCTCCCGATTTCATTTTGCAAATCGGCCATATCATATTTTGCAACCTTGCAGTTTCCTATCAATGTGTTAAATGCCGAAATGTCAATTCCTGCGGCGTGCATGCCCAACTCGCAGGCCTGCACCATAGTTGTGCCACTTCCCGAAAAGGGGTCAAGCACAATGTCGCCTTTATCGAAATAAATTTCTGTTTTAAACGCGTCAGTATGATTGTCCAGAAAATATTCTACTAATTGCGGGATAAATTTTCCTTTGTACGGATGAAGCCTGTGTACGTGCTTTGTTGTTTCGGCTTCTTTGTATTGATCAAACGACAACGCCCAATTTAAGTCATCGCCCAGCCGTTTTTTGAAATTGACTTCTCGCGAGCCGTGATAAGAGTTATAATAGTCCTGAAGGTCGGCGACAGAAATTTGTGTAGAGCCGTTATCCTCCATTTTTTTTATCCGTCCATATTGAATAAGGTAAGCAATATTCGAGGGAGTTACGTTTTTCCCAATGTAATTACTTGCCCATTCGCTGGCTTCTTTTATCGTTAATAATCCGGCGGTTGTCATATGTCTCTTTTTGAGCGCAAAACTACATGAAAAACTTGGGTTTTCCAAACATTTTCCAAACACATGAAATGAAAAACATTTTTTTACAAAGCAAATGTACATGAATTTTTTCAATTCCACACAGATCGATAAAAATATCTGGCGAAATCAAGCGCTGTTCCTGTTGCCGCCTAAAGATTTATCCTGTTAATACTGTTCGCAATATATGCTGCGCCGAAACCGTTGTCGATGTTGACTACAGCTACGCCGTTGGCGCACGAGTTAAGCATGGACAGCAATGCCGATACGCCGCCGAAACCGGCCCCATAACCTACGCTTGTCGGTACGGCGATGACCGGTTTGTCGGTCAATCCGCCGATCACGCTGGCCAGCGCGCCTTCCATGCCGGCAATTACGATGATAACGTTGGCAGAGGCGATTATGTCGAGTTTGGATAGCAGGCGGTGAAGCCCGGCTACGCCGACGTCGCATAGCCGTTCGACTTCGTTGCCAAGGAACTCTGCCGTGACAACGGCTTCATCTGCCACCGGAATATCGGACGTTCCAGCCGTGACGACCAGTATCTTGCCACCACCCGCTTTTTCCACCAACCGGCGACGAATGACAAGGGTGCGTGCCGAAGGGTTCCATTCCGCGTCGGGGTAGCGTTTCAAAACGGCCTGCGCCGATTCTTCCGAAGCCCTGGTAGCTAATATGTTGTTGTCGTGCGAGAGCATGTTTTCGATAATTCCTTCGATTTGCGCGACGGTCTTTCCTGCGCAATAAATCACTTCCGGACAACCGTTGCGTATCCGGCGATGATGGTCGATGACCGCATATCCGAGGTCGTCAAAAGGACTGTGTTTTAGTTTTGTTTCGGCTTCTTTCACCGATATGGCGCCACTCTTGACATCTTCCAGTAATTTTCTTATATCCATGTTCCTGCTATTTATCTGCATTGTCATTTTATAGGGCTAATTTGCCTGCTTTAGTTGTTCGTTCATGCTTCCGCTACGGAATCCTTCCAGATCCAGCGTGATATACGTGAACCCCAGCGATTTTATTTCAGCAGCGATATCCTGCGCGTTAAGAATCTTGTCAAAATATTCGCGCGGTGCTTCAATACGGGCGATGTTTCCATGCCATCGTACGCGACAACCCTCCATACCCCGTCGACGTAACGATTCCTCGGCGGCTTCTACGACGGCCAGACGTTCTTTCGTAATCTCCGTTCCGTATGGGATACGTGAAGAGAGACAGGCATTTGCCGGTTTGTTCCACGTTGTTACACCCAAATGACGGCTATACGTGCGAATGTCCTCTTTCGTCAGCCCACATTCAGCCAGCGGACTGACAACGCCCAATTCACGACCGGCTGTCATGCCCGGTCGATGGGGCGACAGGGTGTCGTCCGCATTCTGGCCGTCGGCAATATACGTGATACCATGCCGTCGGGCGACTTCCGCTATCAATGTATAATTGTTTCTTTTACAGAAATAGCATCGCATCCGGCTGTTCTCGGTAAAATCGACCGATTCAAAGGGATTTTCTTCTACCACCTCATAGCGTATGCCAAGGTTTTCAAGGATATCAATCGCCGCCGCTTTGTCGCGCCGCGCCAATACCGGAGAGTCAATCAATACGGCCAAAGCGTTGTCGCCCAATACCAGCCATGCCATGTGCACAAGAAACGACGAATCTACACCGCCGGAATAGGCTACACATAATTTCCCATAGGAGGTAATCGTTTTTTTAAGATTTTCCAGTTTTTCCATTTTCAAACGAATATGTCAGGCAAATAAATTCTCGTAAATTACATAACATCCGTATGCGAAACACAGAATGGACGACACGAAGATCAGCGCTGTTCGCAACAGCGTCGAGTGGATCATTTTTCTCGAAAAGGGGATGCTGAACACGCCGGCTACCAGCGTCATGCCGGCGATAGAACCGATGCCGAAAAGCAACAGGTACAAGAGACTGTTCGTAATAGAGCTTATCTGTGTCATTACCAATACGACCAGTGTGCCGCTGCCCGCCAGCCCGTGCACGATACCGATGCCGTACGACGTCCTGTGCAGTTTGTTATCTTTTAAATGAACATGTATGTGTGGCGACTCGTTTTCGCCTGCATGTTCACGGCGGTGGGCATGGAATGTCGTTTGTTCATCATGGTGGGCGTGAGGCGTCGTTTGTTCATCATGGCGATGAGGGCAGGTGCGTTTACGGAACACAGGCTCGTCGTGCAGGAAGATGTAGAAACGGTACGAAGCGACAACTATCAGCATTAACCCGACGGCGGCCTCGAACCACGAGAAAGAATGTTCGGGGATATTCACTTTGAACAAAATCATGAGGATCCCTATCAGGAAAATTGTGGATGTATGCCCCAATCCCCAGAAAATACCGTCTTTGAACGCCGGAAAGATTTTGTTGCGCTGCGACACGATGTTTGTTACGGCCAGTATATGATCGGCTTCGAACGCGTGAAGTATCCCTTCATATAATGCGTACAATAGCAGTACGACGACAGGAATTTGTTCCATAATTTTATTGTTTATTGTAAATGTCTTATTTGAACTGTCTGAAAAATTCTCTAAAAAACAATTTGACAAAAGTACATGAAAAACTTGGTTTTTCAAAGTGCATGAAATGAAAAATCATAAGGTAAGTTCAATTAGTAAATGCAACAAAGGGAGAGAAAAAGGGCGAAATGACAATAATTTCCATATAAATTTTGCCGGACATTTTTATCGGTCTGTGTGGAATGTCGAAAATTTCATGTACATTTGACACGCCTAAAAAGCAGTTCTTTGAGCGTATTAATAATTTTGTTGCATTTGATTGTTGAATCTGCGTTGAAACTATTATATAAACCCTTTGGCATTATTGCGCTTGCCTTTTTAATGACCGGCCAGGTCGCGCAGGCGCAGTATATATTTCAGCATCTGGATATAGTCGACGGTTTGTCGGATAA